>NZ_JBVVQE010000058.1:0-46735 GCF_055811435.1 Mesorhizobium sp. WSM4837 | reverse complement strand
ATGCTGCCGCTGCCGCCGACGCTGCCGGTGCCGTGGTCGCCGACGCTGCCGCTGCCGGCGATGGTGTCCCTACTAGCCGTGCCTGTCGGATGGCCCTCGCCATTGATGAGCGGCGGGCACAAGCGCCCGATCTCGGCGGGGAAGCAATGTCGCTCAATCGCCTGCGCAAATGCTGGAACGGTCGCCGTTGAGCCGAAAAATGCACTTGAAATCAGCACCATACCGGTGCCGGCGAGGAGATGATGGATGGTTTTCATCCCTAAGACTTTCACCTTGGGTTAACATTGAAACTCAGAGCTTGTTAAATCGGTTCCCTGCCGTGTCGTTCTTAGGCGGGCCGTGGCCGGAAACTGGCCGTTTGGCAAGCGGCCATGCCATCTAGGCGCTATAGCGGAATATTCAGACCTGATCTGGAGTTGCTCCAGCGAGTGTTTGACCAGTTGTGCGCCGAGCGCCGCCTAGCCCGAAAAGACAAGGACCAACGGAACATCTCGCCTGCGAAGTCATCGAGGCTTTCGAGAACGGGTTCAGCGACGAAGCGGAGTTGTGGCGGGCGCTTTCGAAGCGCCTCATGGCTCGGGGGTGAATAGAAAAGCCCGCCGCCTATTCGGAGCGCTGGCTAACTCTCATTCCAGAAATCCTGCAGCGAGGCGTGCCGAAGGTCTTCCTCGCCACGTAGGTGCTTGACGCGGGCTTTGATGCCCGGCTTGACCCACTGCGTTGCCGGCCGCTTTGGCATTTCCTTAGGCGGTGGCCCGGCGTGTTCCTGCACTCGTTTCCAAAGCCGCTCCCGCATCTCGCGATTGACGCTGACAAACGCGCTGCCGACATACTTGCGGGTGCCTGGCTCAGCCATCAGAGCAAACGCCGGCTTACCCCTCTCGCGTTCGACGCCAAGGAGCTCGAACTCGCTTTCGGTGAAGGACTTGGTTTTCAGCCAATTGGTGGTCGGGCCGCTGCGATATTTGCTGTCCCGACGCTTCGATACTATCCCTTCAAGGCCGGCGGCGTCGATCAGATGATAGATCGCGTTGGCTTCGCCTGGCATCGTCTCACTGAACTGAATGCGGCTGTCAGTCCCAATAAGGCCGGCCAGGATTTCCCGCCGATCCTCTAGCACCATGTCGCGCAAGTCGTGGCCGTTGAGATGCAGCAGATCAAACGCGACGAAATAGAGGTCGTGCTGGCGCCTCGTGATTGCCTTGCGCAGCGCGGCAAAATCCGAAAGGCCAGCGTCATTCAAGACGACGACTTCGCCGTCGATGATGGCATTCTCGACGTCCAGCGTCGCGCCGCCGCAGCTAGATCGCGGTACTTCGATGTCCAGTCTAGGCCGCGGCGGGTGAAGATCCGCACACCGCCGGCGTCGATGATGATTTGGGAGCGGTAGCCGTCGAATTTGGCTTCATGCATCCAGTCATCGCCTTGGGGCGGCTTGGATACCAAGGTCGGCATCATCGGAGGAATAAACTCAAGCCGGACGCCGGCACTCACTCTTTTAGGCACCAAATTGACTCTAGGCTCATCCGATTTGATGGCTAGGAGAACGGACCATGACCATTTTTGTAAATTAGCAATGATGCATGTAGTGCCATATAGTTCGCCAGCCGGCGACCCCAACGCCCCCCGCCCGCTGGCTAGGCCAGGCGGCCCGATAGTCACCCCGAACTGCTATCGGGCCGTCCCCCTAGAAATCGCACGGTAGCGGCCGACCTGAGCCGAGGTAGAACCAATAGGCGCGATGGCTTCGGCCGACGGAGTCCGCTCGACTTTGGAGGCCGCGCCACTAGCATCCTCCTTGACGGGATCTCGGGTCAAAAGTGTAGTAATACTGTTCCTGAAATGTACCTTGATGGCGCCTTGTTTTCACGAGACGCATATGTCAGCCTATGGCGTTAGAGTTGTTATTCACGGGCCAGGAGTATATTCGATGAGTAGCGGGAAGTCTTCGAAAGGAAAGACACAGAAACTTGTCCCGGAAGAACAGGCACGTCGTGAATTTCTAAAGAATGCCGGGCGTTTTGCTGTTATAACATCTCCATCCATTGCTCTGTTGCTTGGAACGAGCTTGAACTCGCAAGCTATTGCCGCATCGCATGGCGCACGTCGCGGACATGGATGGGGCGGCAAGAAGGGCATCCACTCTGGTCCTCCTGGCCGCAAGCGTTAGAATGTTCCTTTGGTCGTTCTGGCCGATCATAGATGACGCGTATAGCAGGCGGCCTCATCATGAGGAGCGTAGCAACCCTTCCTCCTCGGCAGCAGCCTCGAACGCTTTTCTTACATCGTCGGGCGTGCGCTCGCCTTTAATGAGAGCGACGCAGGCCTCGATGGCCTCCTTCCACTTAGGTCCCCGCTTGGTCCACTTCATGAGTTCCGCCGCGGCACCCTCGACATTGGTACATGCGTAGGTGAACCCAGGTCGGTCGGTTCCGATGTAGATCGGAGGGTGAAACCAATGGATACCCATGAGGGTGCCGCCGCTATTTTCGCCTGGGTTAAGAACGGTTGGATCGCCAGCCATGGCTGCCTCTCCTACCTCTGAATTATCATTGGCCGGCAAAGGGGACGGGGAGAATAGGTTGAGAGAGAGGGACATTGCAGCGCGTCACTTTCTGGAGAGATTGAAGCCGGGCTGGTTGTCCAGCGCCTCGACGACAAAGGATACGGCAATCAAATCATCGGCAGGGATTCTGCCCTTGCCGTCCTCCATGACGGCTGCGACCTTTTGAAAGGTCTTCAGTTCACTTTCGGTAATCCGGGCGCCGCGCATCCTCTCATTGAGGTCGGCCACGCGCATCCGCAGCGCCTGGGATGCTCCAATCTCACGGTTCGACATGATGATAACATTCCTCCCTTGATGGCTTCCCACAGCACCTTTCGGACCGCGGGCGAGACCTCGCTGAACCAGCACTGATGACCCCATCGCAACCTGTGTCGGTTCCTGAGCAATGTTCGGAATGGGGCCCAAAGCACCAATGGACATCGTGGCATGGCACAAACACCATCGGCGGAAACTGGGCCCTAAGGCATCATCTAAATGGCCGATGAACGCGCCAAACGCCGGCTTGCCGCCATCGCCGTCGCCGACGAGGTCGGCTACTCGCGCCTCATATTAGGAATCGCTCGGCTTGTTGCGGGCGGCTGGCGCAACGGAAACTCAAGCACGCCATAGAAAATACCAACGAGCAAGGGCGTACCCCGCCAAGCCCAACATTGAGAGCGCATACAGAACCAGGAAAAGCGGAACCACGGACGATTGGCTGTCGAGGGCGGCGTCAGCTTCTTCCCATTCCCCAACCAGATTGCGATCCCCCCTGGCCTCCGTGACCGCCAAACCGTCCGGCCCAATTTTACCGTCGATCTCTCTCGAAATTCTTTGCTTGATATCGGCTAGGATCACTGGATCCTCGGGCAGGTTGCCCGGAAACCCCTCAGGAAGATTGTCGCCATCGTTCTTGTCCACGGCGCCAACAATGTTCTCTGCCTCACTTATGTTCCAACTTCTAATGTAAAATTTTGACCAAGACCCGATCCAACGGCGCCGGGAAGGGAAAGCGCGGCTGTCGGGGACCAACACAATCGACCGTCAACCAGCCACCAAGACCAGCAGTGCGACGCCCGATGGCATAAGGAAAGCGCGACCCTCGCGCGCTTCAGGCGGGCGCTCGTGGATAAAACCATTACTCCGACAATCCCGGATCGAAATGCACAATGGCATTAAGGATGGTGCGGTAGAGACTGTCGACTTCCTCGTCGATCTCTTCACGCCTGATGCCCACTGACTTCGCGTCGGCAAACAGCTTGTGCGTCAGCTCATTGATCGAAATTACATCCGGCCGGGCCGTTTTAGGAACGCTGTTCGCAATCCACTTGTGCAGGAAAGTGATGCCGCGTGCGCTCATCTGGGCATAAGCTACCGAACGGACATTAGTTCCAGCTTGAACACGAACAACAAAGCGGACGAACGAATTTCGGAACAAGAGGAACAAGGCGCTATGTCGCAAGTTGGGTTCCGTAGTGGGAAGGAACATCTACTCATGGCGAAGATAGAAAAAGTGAACCCGAGCGGCAAAAGGAACTCCAGGCGCAGGCGCTCGCAAGTGAAACCGGGATCACCCGGGATCAGGCTCTCACGCTCATAGAATTGCTCGGAACGGACGATCATCACTGCTGCCCGAGGCCAACATACTGAAGAATCGAAAGCCCGGCAGTGCACCATGACGAACCACAAGACGGGCAGCTGCCCTCTGAATGACCTGCCAATCGTTTGCCGAAGAGCTTGAAAGCGCCGCCGACCGCACCGCCGATATGTCGCGCGCGGATCTGCAGATTATCCTAGGTCGCGCTGCATTGACCTGAGAGGTCTCACCGGACATGACCGGGCCGCTGCGAAGATGCGGCTGGATTTGGGCATCTAGGTCAGAGTTCCCGGGCGGGGCACCTCTAAGCCCTAAGCTCAGGCCCTGCCCGGGCCTTTCCGTCAAACACCACCGGAACACCCAGCGGTTTGACCGTGGGGCGGCTTCAGGCCCCTCCCCGGGAGAATCCACCTTCCGCGCTTCCACCATGCAAATACGGAGAATATGCAACAGATTGAATTGAGCGGGTCATACACTGCCGTCACAACGCTGTCGGGCGAGGAAATCAGGATCACCACCACGCGCAAGGACCTAGTTCCGGTCCCGTGTCGGGAATTGGTTAAGCGAGGGGTCGACCCTAGCGAGCCTGTCAGGGTCACCATCGGCGGCGTGCCAATGTGGAAGGCAGATCGGACCACTGGCGCTTGGGCGGGGATCGATGTCACGGAATACGACCTGAGAAGCACCGGTCGGTCGGATGAGGCATAGCCCGCAGAGGTTTGACCTTCGCAGGCGGTCGTCAACGGCTGAGATTGGTGGCGAGCCGTCATCCTGTAGCGCCAGAACCTGTCATAGCTCTGCGAACGGCGAGCGCCGGATTTGCCATTCGCGTATTTGAGCCTATGCTTCGATATCGGCTGCCACACATGTTCGGATGCAGCCGACAGTGAGAGGGTACGTGCTCTTGCCCGTCAGGGAGAGAGCCATGCCCCAATCTCTTTTTCGCAACCTTGTATTGAAAGCCCTCTCCTCAGAGGATTTTGCGCTTTTGCAGCCGGCAATGCGTCACGTCGAACTGGGCATCAAAGCCCAGCTGGAAGTCCCATATCAGCCGATTGAGCAAGTGTATTTTCCAGAGGCGGGTATCGCTTCGGTGGTCGCCACCATGACCGGAGGGCGACAAAGCGAGGTTGGCATCATCGGCTACGACGGCATGACCGGAGTTGCCGTCATTCTCGGCCAAGACAGGTCTTCCAATGAAACCTATATCCAGGTCGCCAGTAATGGCTGGAGCCTGCCTGTTGAAAGTCTTCGCTCTGCGATTAGAGAAAGCCCGTCCCTTCGCGAGTCACTGCTCCGGTATGCCCACGCCTTCCTTGTCCAGTCGTCCCGGACGGCACTGGTCAATGGCCATTCGAAAATCGAGGAGCGGCTGGCCCGCTGGTTGCTCATGGTCCACGACCGTGCTGAAGGAAATAAGATCTACCTGACACGTGAATTTCTAGCGACCATGCTTGGCTCTCGGCGCCCGGGGGTTACCACTGCCCTCCAAATGCTTGAATATCGGGGGCTGGTTCACGCCAAGCGCGGCGAGATCACCATCGTCGACCGTGCCGGAATGATAAAGCTCACGCATGGTGCCTACGGCGACGACGATCACCGTCACTTCGGCCTGGCCTCCGCCTGATTGTCCGGTATCGGACATATGCTTGAACGCCGCCGCATATAGCCCGAATGTCGTACTGGTTGAGCAGGGAGGCACTGTCGATGACCAACACTTTTCACACCATCACGGTTGAAAGTGCGGCAGAGGCCTATGTCCTCTCCAGGGGCAAGGCCCGGTTCCTCTCCATCTCACAGGCAATCCGCGCCATTCGAACACTAATGCCGGCTTGCAAGGCCACCGACGCCGAATTGGAGGCGATGCTGGCGGCGACATGCATCGTTCACAGTGTTCCCGTCGCTTTCGACGCAACAGCGGTCGACGGCTCAGAAATGCGGCTCCATTCGTAGGCCGGAAATGTCCGCGCCGCTGCAGAAGCCAAATTCATTGGATGTTCGGCAAGCGATTGTCTGCTACCTGATCGATAACGTCGACAGCCCGAGCGTTTCGATACTCGAAGTGATGAGCGCAGTGAGGAAAATGTTTCCACATTGCGAACTCACGGATTGGCAAATTGGCGATTTCATTGCGCGAAGCGCGATCGACGCGGGATTTGCCATTGAGTTCGACGCGACCAGTCGCTAGGCTAGCATCTTTCTTGTCCAAGGACAGATCGGCCACCAGCTTCCTGAGCTTGCCGTTCTCGTCCTCAAGCTGCTTCAGCCGCTTCATCTCGGTCGGCAGCAGTCCGTCGTACTTCTTCTTCCAGTTGAAGTACGTTGCTTGGCTGATCCCCGCCCGACGACAAATCTCCGCGACTGGGATTCCGTCCGCCCCCTGCTTCAGAATGAACGCCAGAGTGAACAGAACGTGATTCCGCACAGCGTGCTCTGCCGAGGCCTTCACACCTTCGCCTTGCGCCAGCCCGCCCACCAGGCCTCCCACTGGGAGCAGAACCAGCGCTCCCCTCGAGCCGGATTTATCTGCGTAGCCAGGTAATACTCCTGGCCCGGCACGTGAAAGATGTGCTCGCCCCGCTGGTTAGATGTTGCCCTTGATGTCGCAGCCTGCTTTGTGGAAAACAGCGTTGCCGGTCGACGAACGGTGAACGCGCGGCAGTTCGTGCCGCTCGTCAACAGCGACGTAAGCCGCGGAAGAGATCCCAAGTAATCCCAGAACCGTCAAAAGGCGGCTGCGGAGAAGCGAACGCCACCAGGGCCTTCGTCTCCAGGTTCCTGCATGAACAATCTTGCCCATGGCCCTTCCCCGGAGGAAGAATGCTTCCTTTGCGGGCGGGAGTCAAAGCTCGGCCGGCGGCAACGAATTCTGCTTGCCGGCGTTGCCGTTGATCCAAAGCTCATCAGGAGAACGACATGGCTGACGACAAGAGCAAGCGAGACTTTCGCGATCGCAATCGCGTGTCCGCCGACGAAGGTTATGAGGTGGAATAATTCGCCCGCGAAAATGGCGTGACGATCGACCGGGCCGCGAGCTCATCAAGGCCAACGGCAACGATCGTGAAGCCCTGATAAAAGCGGCGAGGGTATTGCGGGAGCGGAAATGAGATATCAGACCAACAACGAAGGCACCGGATTTCGGGCCTGGACCACGACCAGCCAATCAAGTCCGAGGCGGAGCATGCATTGTCCAGTGTGCGGGCAGGAGTTCGACATGCGCGATCTCGGCCAGGCGCTCCATCATGCGAAGGCGGAGCACCAGCCGCTGCAAGCTGTGAGTTAATGAGAGAAGCCCGCGCCTCCTGACAGACGCGGTCGATCGGTGCATCTCCCGATCTGCAGCCCATCGTCGGGAGGGACAAGATTGCTGCACTTCCCGAACTTTCATCTCAAGCATGTGTTCCAGAGAAAGCGAAATATGCCTGAAAGTTTGCGCCACTGATCGCAACAAAACCCTAGAACCGGCGTTCCGGTTCAATCTGAGGGCTGAAAAGGCTCACCATGGGCGAGGAAGAAAAGTCCGACCGCGATCGAATGACGGATTTCCAGGCGCAGTTCCTTGCCAAGGAAGCCGGAATAACTGAGCTCAAGCGCGCGAGCTGATCGAGTTGATCGGCACCGATCGGGCATCACTACTTCGGGAAGCTCGGCTGAAGGCCCGGCTGAAGCCGCCGGACGCTTAGGAGCATTCCCATGCAATCCACATGGGACAATTTTGATGTAGAAGCCGCTCGATTGAATGAGAGTCGCACGCGAGCAGATATTGATGATCTTCGCCAGACGATAAACGATACCCGCCGCTGATACTGGCATCCCGTAAGCTGTTGGAGCGCATTGCCGCGGACTATACGCTGAGCAAGTAGTCAACCGCCTAGGCACTGGGTCAGTTTGAAATCTCAGCCGAGCCAGCGCCGAACAGGCTCGCGATCATCAAACGTAGCCTCGAAAAATGATGACGCGAGCACCGCATATATATATATGCAGAGTTTCGGAGCCGATGTTTCGGAAACCGTGCTTTCGGTTCGCCGGAACAACAAGAGATTGCCCGCCGATCAAAACGGCTGACTCGTCATCGATCCAAATCTCGGCTTCGCCAGTGACGACAGAAAGCACTTCCTCGACCGAGTGACTGTGAGCAGGAGCGCCCATAGCCGGCGCTACCCATTGCCCGAAGATGCACAATTCAAGCGCACCGTTGGTGGCCGACACCAGCATACGGGTTTCTACTCCCGCTCGCCATTCTTCGCGCGGTTGTTGCGCATGTGAGATTGTCTTCATGATGCTCTCACTATCCATGTCTAGCCGGGCGCTAGCGCCCCAGGGGTAGTTTGGAAGTCGAGACGAGTTCTTCCTCGTCCGTGATACCAGCCGAGTAGTTTGCAATGATCCGGGATGCGAGCGCCTCGCGCCCCTTCGAGCAATACGAGCAGGCGTTTTGTGAGAACGCGATCGACGCTGACGTTCTGCCCGAGTTGACTGATGCCGACCTTGAGAAGCTCGGCATGCTGCTAGGTCATCGCAAGCGACTCCTGGCACTGTCGCACCCCGCGTGGAACAAGGAGGAGTGTGTCCATCACCTGGCAGGCCGGAACCGCTCCTCAATCTCGGGCGCCGTGGGTTTGGCCGGCGCTGTGTTTGCGGGTCCGACTGCGTCGCCCTTGGTGACGGCAAGGCAACGTGGAGACGCGGCAGGCGCCGATCAAATGCGAATTGAACGCGACAGGAGGCGTGATCGGGCTGACATAGCGGGCAAGCCCGCATCGGACCAGCCACCAAGGAAACCTTATCGAGAATATAGGCATGCCGAGGCAGCACTCGGATCGGCCTATGGTCCATGGTGCAGTAAGACTGAAGTCTTTGCGTTAAAGACAGAAGGCTGAGGCTGGCAACCAAGACCTTACCAACGGATTGGTATTGGGCCGCCGAGCAAAGTCCCTTCATCGGTGGTTCACCGGGTGCCCGCTGTACCCCTCATCGGCGGGCACCCGATGTGACACCCTAACGGCGGAAAGAACTGTGACCCTTATCCAGAGCAGACAGAATGTCGATGAGGTCGCAAGCCGACCCGCAAACGACAATCAAACTCCTGACCTGACAGATTTCTCGGTGCTTGATCTCATTTCGTCGAGCGACGATGAGGTCGCTGCCCTTGTCAGGCGAACAGAGAACCTGGCCCTTGCCGTTATTATAATAATGGCGATCTTCCTGATCCTTGCACCGGTGGTCTTCATTGCCCTGGTGTATGGGATCTGAGACGTCCCCGGTTAGCGCCGGTAAGTTCCGGCGGCGGCATGGCCGGCGCCGCGCATCCTCTCGCTGAGGTCAGCCACGCGCGTTCGCAGCGCCTGCGACGCTCCATGGTCATCATTCCTCCCTTGCTTGGCAGCTCGTTTTGGCACGGCGGGCTGTCCTCCCAGTCGCTTACGTCATTCGATGATCTTGATGATCTTGCGTGTGCCTGGGTCAACGACAACGGTCCGGTTGTCGACGACAACGGTGCGGTATTTGGTGTTGGGGACTTCATGAAGTTCGACAGTCTCGGGCAGGGTTGAGCCGATATTGAGCTCCACTCCAGGGATTTTCACCGATGCGAGCGGCTGCTTTTTCACGTATTCCCTAATGACCGTCTCCTGTTCAGGCTCGATGACTACGTCCTGAGCGGCAGCGGCACCGAGGCCCGCCAGCAGCAGAAATCCCGCGGCTGCAGTGGAAATATGCATTCTCATAAGTGCCTCCTTTGTTTAGCTCTGTTCCGCTGAACGCGTCTTCGCGCCAGGCTCACCAAACCTCAGGCAGCTGCAAATGTTCCTTGGGGGCTTCGGTCTGCTCAAAGGTAGGACGTAAGTCTGACCTTGCTGTCGCAAAGGACGACGCGGGGGTGCAGCCCGGAACCGCAACTGCCGGCCACTCGTTGCTCGCCATGTGCTCACAGGAGGAGACCATGGAGAATAGTGTCCACCAAGCTCGCTGGCTACTCGCCCCGGTGTTCGCGGTATCGATCACGTTCCTGGCGTTAGGAATCATCGTTAGCTAGGGACCACCCCCCCTTGAGATCTGCGCAGCTAAGTCCCTTCCTGCGCTGATAAGCGACCACCCGCCATTTCCTCCATTTGGCGGGTGCTCCGCAGAAAAGAACGGTTGACCAAGTCCGCCAACTGCTGAAGGGCTGACGCGGTAGCCGGACGGCTAGGAGGACGAGACGAGTTCTTCCTCGTCCGTAATACCAGCCCAGTAGTTTGCAATGATCCGGGATGCGAGCGCTTCGCGCCGCTGTTCGGAGTCGCCCTCACGCTTGAGCCGGTCGAACACACGGCCCAGAGTAGCTACTTCGGATGCACTGAAGACGCCAAATTCTTTAGCTTTTCGATAAATCGGCATACCACCCCCCCTCCGGCTAAAACATAATACGATTCAGGACATCTCGGACAACCAAAAAAACCGCCGCGCGTTTCGGCGGGCGAGACGCTTAGTCTTTCACTAGGGCGGCGATTACCCTACCGCTTGGCAGCTAGGGCCTTTGCTCCCCGGAGCAGCGATGCCCAATGGAGCCCGAGGAAGACGATAAGCTCTCGGGCTGTTCTTCGGTAATACCGGTTTCTTTGACCAACCGTCGAACGGCTATTTCAATGTTGTTCCGCGCTCTATCCTGTTCCTCAGCCATAGGAGAACTCCGTACGCTGCTAACATCTCTATCTGGCGCTTGTTCCCGAGCGCGTGACTAAAAAGACCGAGCTATCGGCGTGCTCCTCTCACTGTGCACGACGAAGCCAGCCCCATGAGGGGATTCGGTCTGATCCTCCACCGGACCTAAGTCTTATCTGTTCGCCACTCGGAACCGCGGCTGCGCGCAGTCGTTGCTATGGTCCTTTCAACGTGCCGTTCGCTTGAACCCTGGTAGGAATACGGAAATGGAAGACAATCAGAATCGTTTGTCGGTCGACGAATATTACGAGGTAGAACATTTTGCGCGAGAGAATGGCATCTCGCCAAGCCAGGTCAGCAGGCTGATCAAAAAGATCGGCAACGATCGGGAAGCCCTGACAAAAGCCGCGATGGCGCTCCGGGGAACTGAAGTGAGATACCGGACGAATAACGAAGCCACCGGTTGCAACGGCAAGGACCAAGCGAAGCCCTGCTAGAGATCCTGGCCGAGAATTTGGCCGAGGCCCCCCGCTCCCTCGATCGCGTGACGCGCAGTCATCACTAGCTCACCGCCCAAGTGGCAGTTTGGAAACCGAGACAAGCTCGTCCTCATCCGTGATACCAGCCGAGTAGTTTGCAATGATCCGGGATGCGAGCGATTCACGTTGCTGTTCGGATTGGCCCTCGATCTTGAGCCGATCGAACACGCGGCCAAGCAAGGCGACATCGGACGGATTGAAGACGCCAGCTTCTTTAGCTTTTCGATAGATCGGCATGGCACTCCCACCCTTCGCAAGCCGGTTGTGCGCCCAAGATAGGTTCACTTGAGGGGCTCCCCGGACAGAACCCAAGCGCCCATTTGTTGGTCGAATGAAGGAAATATCAAGAACGATCCGTGCGGAGATAATTGGCTCAGAATGCTTGGCATCTGAGCGGGGATCGGATCACAGGCACGCGCGGCAACCCGGTGTTGGGGTCCGATCCGCAACCTAATCAGAGGAACGAAGCACCCCTTCCTCCTCAGCAGCTGCCAGGAATGCCTTACGGGCCTCCTCAGCTTCCATCTTGTCGGCAATCACGACGAGGCAAACGCGCAGCGCGAGGTTCCACTTGGGGCCTCGCTCAGTCCAGTCCAGGAGTTCCTCAACTGCTACCTCAGCGGTGTCGACGCTGCGCGTCTCACCGGGCGGTTCGGTCCTCACGTTGACCGAGGAGCTGAACAAATGCGGTGCGGTGCTGTGAACTAGGGCAGCCGCAGTCTCATCAGCCCATTGTTGCTCTCGCCGCCCAAGCTCCTCCTGAAGCTCCCGCGCCAGCGCGGCAAGCTTCGGTGGCAGAGGTTGGTCATCCCCCAGACGCAGTTGCTTGAGCAACTTCCGACGATAGTCTTCCGAGCCGATCAACTCTCGGAATGCGCCATTCCTACCTCGGGTTACCATAACGGTCCACCTAGTTTCAGACGCAACTCTTCGCCTGATAAAGGGTTCCACGAGGGTCGGAATGTTTGGTAAATTTCTGAGCAACGGCCCGGTCAAACCCAACCGGATTGCTGCCCCCGCCAGCGTGCTGCCAAGCAAGGGCCGTTGTGCAGCTCTATGGTCCCGAGCCGATCCATGAGGGCGAAGCAATGGCCAAAGCCCTAACGGTGAACCGTTGTCCGCCGCGTTGATCCGCTGACGGCCGGCTACGGCAGCTTCTGGACTCTCGTCCGGAATGGCGGCATTCTCTATTTCGGGGAGAGCGGGCGTGGGCAAAGGCCACCGTTTATCAAGGCGCCAATCAGGCTGACCGCTGGCGAAGGCGCGCCGGCAGAAGAATGCCGGCCCGGCGGCTGTCGCGACCGCTCTTGGGGCTGATCTTCCTCAGCGTGGGTACGCTTGCCGCCACAATCACCCAATTCGTAATGCAGAGCACCGCAAGCATTCAGGGCAAGGTAACAAATTGGACCGAGCCGCTGCCCGGTTCGATGGAAGGCCGCGCCTCCATGATCGATGGCGACACCGTAGAGATTTCAGGCCAAAGGATTCGATTCAACGGCATCGACGCACCTGAGAGCCGGCAGTATTGCGATGACGCCAAGGGATTCGAATATCCCTGTGGGCGCCGCGCTGCCGCCGCGTTGGACATCTTCCTTGCCGCATCACGACCCCTGCACTGTACCTTTGTCGACCGGGATCGTTACGGTCGGCTCGTCGGTGATTGTGAGCGTGCTGACGGTCGCGGCGTCCAGCAGTGGCTTGTAGAGCAAGGTCTGGCACTCGACTGGCCGAATACAGCAGCGGCATCTATGCGAGCCTGCAGGCAGCGGCAAAGGCGGGCAAGCGCGGAATCTGGGCCGGATCCTTTCAGGAGCCTTGGGACTGGCGCGCAGAGCCCCATGGCCAAGGACATTCGACAGGCAAACCCCTTGGCCTGGTGTCGCCGAGTGCTCTTGTTCAAGGCTGGACCTGCCAGCCTCGCCGAACGTGCTCTCAGATAAACTCTTGCGACGAAGCCCGATGGTACCTCGGCAACTGCTCGTGGGGCGGCAGGCTGGACCGCGATGGCGACGGAAAGGCGTGCGAGACGCTGTGTTAGTGAAAAGCGCGGGCCACGAAGGATCTTGCGTGGTTCACTTTAGGCTTTCCGCCAGTTTTGTCAGACATACCAAAAAGCTATCTTTTGCTTTCTCGGAGCGCTTCCGCTCGCCGGTATTTGTCACAGCAACCACATCGAGTTCGAGGGGTAGCTGCATATCTGTTCCGCCATCGCGGCTATTGAAAGCGACAGTCAGGATATTCCGGGCGATGCCTTCCGTCACCATTTCGAAAGTAGGTGAGAACTGGAAGACCGAGAATAGCGCGCCAGGTGTGTCCGACTCCGCTGCCTGGACAAGAGATTCCAAATTCGTGGCCAAGGCATCGTTCACCAGATACGCGCGTGAAGGTGGCGAGAGAGTCATTCTGAGCTGCGGTATTGATGCGTCTATTTCGTGAACGACAACTTTGAGATTGGCACCGACGTTACCATCGAAAGCAGCAAAGCCGACGTTCCCGGCCACTTTCAGATACCGGCCTCCCCTGTAGGTCCAACCTGATAAAGCGCGTCATAGACAAGGGTGCAGCCTGTCAGTTTCCCTCCATTTAGGGTTGGTTGCGATGCCACACTCAGCGTTCCTCGCATTGAGGAAAGCAGCGCCTCGATTGGACTGGTTTCTTGCGCCGTCGCCGGCTCCACAAACACCGAAACCGCCAACACAGCAATCCAACTATGCTTCATCAACTGCCCCTCCCGCCAAAAGACTGAGGGACGGTATCACAGTTTAACCAAAAAACCCCGGCGCGGCGGTAAGATCTGCCGCTCCGCTAAGGCTGGGAAGCGTTCCGGGCCCGGAACGTATGTTGAACGCAGAACTAGGCAACTCGGCCATCGCGCTGTGCTTCGAGCCGCTCGATGCGCTCCCAGTAAATTCGCTCCTGTCCAATAGCTTTCCGCTGCGCTTCGGCATGAACTTGGCATGCGCCTTCAGACCACGCTACGCTTTAAAATATCGCTGATCTGCGTTGCCGCCCATGTGCCACCGCGAGCCGTCGGGATACCCCGCGCATTGAGGGCGGCGGCCGTTTTCCGCATGGATGCGCCCGTTGCCTGAATTTCTCTGATAATGGGCAGGACGTTGGATGCGAAGCCGTCGGCAATGGCCGTACGGCGCTCTGCAGCGGCTTCCTGAGCCTTGCGGATCTGCGGATTGCCGAGCTTTACGCCACGGGCCTTGACGGCTGCGAGCGCGTCTTTCGTGCGCTGTGAAATCATTGCGCGTTCCTGTTCCGCAACGGCTGCATAGATGTGCAGCATGAAAGGCGATACGTCCGCGCCCAGCTCTGCGACAATGAACGGCGTCCGCTTCGCCATAAGAGCCGAGATAAAGGCCACATCACGGGACAGCCGATCGAGCTTGGCGACGACGACCGCGCAATCGTTGCGCTTGGCATCAGACAAGGCAGCTGCGAGTTGGGGGCGCTTATTCAAAGCATCCGCGCCTTTGCCTGTCTCGACTTCCTGAAATTCGGCGATCAGCTCTAAGCCTTCGGCTTCAGCAAATTTCGCAATCGCAGCCCGCTGCGCTTCGAGGCCAAGACCCGACTTGCCCTGCTGTGCTGTCGAAACGCGGATGTAAGCGACGGCCCGTTTGCAGTCAATCAGCGATTTGACCAGCGCGGCGTCGGCTGTGTCCCATCGTTTCGCCTGCACAATGCGCTGCGCAGTCTCTCGGTTGACGGGCTGCCTTCCGCCTCATGCTTCAGGATCAGCCGGTAGAGCTCGCCCTTCCGAAAGGGAGGGTTTACGCTTCAATGCCGGTATCAGCGCCGGGTCGCCCTTGTAGCCAAGAATGAGCAGCACGGCGTCAATGTGCTGAAGCTCGTCGGCCAGGTCCGCTCCCTTGAAGCGGATAGCACCGGAAACCTCCGTACGCTTCGCGACCAGCGTGTTTATCGCGTGTTCGTATCGGCTGGAACGGACGATGGGGGCAACTCTCGGCATCCCCGGATTTTATGGGAGAGTGTCGATATTTTCACCTTCCTCCTAGGGACGCAGCCACAACGCCAGAATGAAGGCGGCGGCGAGCAGCATGGCGACTAGTCCCCAGTTAATCCGATAGATCATCGATCGTCTGCCGACATATCCGCGCCATTGGCTGGACAACCGCCAAGGCTGCCATTGTGCGTTTGGTCCTGCCTCCGTTGCGATAGTGGCCATTCCGGTTGCCTTCAGGTGCGCCGCCGCCGGCACCGTGCATGCGACAGACTGCGCTGCCCCTCACCGCTGGCGATCGACACTGGCAACCCGTCCACTTCGACCGAGCATGACACCGAGGCGCCATAGGGAGGTCCATTAATGCAGCGTCGAAACTCAGTGCGTCTACATGAGCGTCAACAGCTTTCGTACCCGCTGCATATTGTCTGACCTATGGTGGACGAAACTCACTGCAAGCAGCACCAGCATTTGCCCGAGCTGCCGGCAAAGTCGCAACACGACCACGCGGCGACCAGTTCTCGTCCAGGTTTTCCGCTCAAGGCTCGGGGCTCTGCAGGTCCCGTCCTCGACAACAGCACCAATCCTGGTGCTAAATGTCTGCTAATGATCCGTCCCGCCAATAACCGGAAATGGCGCGACCAAGACCGGTTCTGGCAACTGGGCCAAACGGTGTGAAAGCCACGTGCGCCGCGAGTAGGACATCAATTCGTGCCAGTCGTTTTGCGGTCATTGTCCTATTCTCAACACCACTTTGCGCCCGTCGGAAAGGGTTCCCGTTCCTGTGCCAACCGGGGGTTGTCTGCTGGTCAGCGAGAACACGAATCGGGTTGAGAGTTGCCCGCAAACCATCGTTCCTTCTCCACGCGAGAAGGTAAGATTGGCAGTGGTCGTGCCTCGGCATTCGACCCCAGTGTTGGTCTGTCCGCGAATAGTACCGCGCCGTGTAATACTGTTGACGAAAGCCGTCCCGGAAAAGGAGAGCGTCCCATCAACAGTCTGACCGGAGACTGGTGCGGTGATGGTGAGCAGATTTTGCGCCTGCGCGTAGCCGGCAGCGTCTGCGACACCACAGGCAATCAACATTGTCGCCAAGATTCCCCGGAAAGTACGGTGCATATGGACGGTTCCTTTGAGACCGCTCCTGCGAGGCTAAAGCAAATCCGCCTTCAAATCCGCAAATGCCGTTCAAAAATTGCAGACTGCTGCAGCGCCTTGCGAGCGTTCGGCATTAGGCATGAACGGTAGTGGTTTTCTGCCCTTTTTCACGGCGGTAACAGGGGTTCGATTCCCTTGGGCGTACCAGAAAATCAAGCACTCAGCTGAAAGCCTCCCCTCCCTGTCCAACATTTGGACGGGAGCGGTAGCCGTCGAGCTTGATTTCGTGAATCCAGTCCTCGCCACCGGGCGGCTTGGCGACCAGCTTGGGCTCCATCGGCGGAATGAACTCGAGCCGGCGGGCGCCGGTACTTACAATTTTACGCACTCATTCGATGTGGAGACGTTCCAGGACCAGCGCATCGGCCAAACAGATGAAGCCGGCGTTGGGTTCGCTCCGCCAACGCAAACGCTTGCAAATTCCTGGACTTGCCGATGTCTTGATCAGCGTTCGCAATAAGCGCCGACGGAAGGAGCCGGGTTGAGAGACCGGTCGGCGGCCCCTTTGGGGAAGGTGGAACGTTTTCGCCCTCCTTGCCGTTGAAGCGGTCGGGAGAACGCTCGTGGTGGACCAAGTCGCGCAAGTTCGAACTGGTAGCTGCATTTGCCGCGGCGTAACGTTTCGCGTGACCGGCGATCCGCTTCGGGTTGGCATTTGCCACTGCAGCGACTGCCGCAAAGCCAGCGGGTCGATTTTCTCTGCGTTTGCAGTGTGGCCCCGAGGGGCATTTGAGCAAATGACGGGTTTCACCAGTACGTACGCGGGCAGAAGCTTCTGCTCGACTTGCGGCGGACGCGTGCCGTCGATCCGCGACGACGAAGTGGAGGTTATGATCGGGGCCCTCGACGAGGTACCATCGGACCTGACACCCGAATTAGAACTCTGGACCGTACGTCGCGAAAGCTGGCTTAGTCCTCTGCCATCCGCAACGCAGTTCGAAAAGGACGCAGAACCCCCCGGCAATGAAGCCGAGATAGAACCACCTGAGCCCGCAAGCTAAGGACGCAGGCACAACGCCAGAATGAAAGCCGCGGCGAGCAGCCATGGCGACTACTTCCCAGTTAATCCGGTAGATCATCGATCGTCTGCCGACATATCCGCGCCTTTCATGACCTTCGGCACACCCACGCCACGCAGATGCTATCGGCCGGCGTTCATCCAAAGGTCGCCAGCGAACGCCTCGGGCATTCGACCATCGGAATCACGCTCGACCTTTATTCGCATGTCATGCCGGGGATGCAGGCCGATGCCGCCGAGCAAGTTGACGCGGCGTTGCAGCACGCTATAAGCGCAAGTCGAAAAACAATATAGTTGCAAAGTGCGTAGCAAACGACCTTTTGAGCAAACCACAAAGAGGCAGAAAGCACTTTAAAGACAATTACTTGGAGGGATGGCCGAGCGGTTTAAGGCACCGGTCTTGAAAACCGGCGTGGGTGCAAGCCCACCGTGGGTTCGAATCCCACTCCCTCCGCCAATGCACCCTTCCCCAACATTCTCTGTGTCCATTTAGAGCTGCAGGAAACCCGCAGAACTGCGGGCTTTCAAGGAAAGCTGGCAACCGCACCGCCGGCTATCCCCGTTGAATGAGCGCTCTCTCGGCCGATATTCTCCGGACCTGGCAACCTCGCTCTTTTGGTTCACAGATTTCGATACCAATAGTCTCAACAGGTTACCGGTTTCGTGATCGTGCGAAGTTGGGCGGATCGCTCGCTAGGCGAATGCAATTGAGTTCCAGCCTGTATGTCGTAAGCGTCGCATGACGCGAACTGAACGCCAGTAGCGGCCGTCAGAGCGAGTGGCATTAAAAGACCGAAATGGGCCGGAAGCGGAATGGCGGCTTTTGGCGTCCGAAGAACGATAGCGGACGTTCAGCCCAGTGGGACCAAGGTCTGAAGCTGACCCTGACCGGACCTTCCTGCCGCCAATAAGCATCTCGGAAACGAACGTTCAGCCGAACCAGCACTCATGACCCAAGCCAGGCCTTCCTGTTTTGTTGGAAGAAGGTCTGGAAAGGGGTGAATTGCGACACCGCGCGAGGTCAGCGGCGTGTACCAGATCGGCGATGTGTAGGCTCGCTCGGTGATCGTCATTGCTGTCCCCGGCAAAGAGTCGACCCCATATCGCTTGGCATCGTAGGCAGTCCGGCGCGGCGTCGGAATCTCGATCACTCGGTCGCAGTAGAGGGCGGGCAACCTCGGTTCGAACTCCGGGTCTTTCCACACCTTGATGAGCTCGGGCGCGCCGATCGTATTCGTCCAGGTCGCATTCTCCACATCGACGGTGCTGCCTACCGAACGAAATTTGCCGTCGCCGCCTGGCTTGCGGTCGCCCGACCATGCGACGTCGTAGATTTTCTCGTGCAGATTGCCATTCTTGTCGAGCCAACCTTTGACGATCTGGTAGCGGTCAAGGTTGGCGCGATGCGTTCGGCCGGCGGCACGCAGTCCGGGCCGCCGTCCTTCGTCACCCTCGCGACAAAGTCGCGGACGGCCGACTTCGCCACGCCTTCGTTCCGGGAGGGAAGCGGGTCCGGCATTATGCGGCCGCCCCATGGGCGTGGCCCTCATGGCTGTGCCTGCGCAGCCGGAACGCCAGCCCGACCAGCATCACGCCGAAGACGATGGCATAGGCGCCGATGACCCAGAGCAGACCGAGCGCCCCGGCGCCCGGAGCTATCGCGATGATCGCGCCGACCAGCACGGATAGCGCTCCCGCCGCGACCAGCCACCACTCGTTGTCGATCTCCTTCCTGAGCCGGATCGCGCCGATGATCTGCATGACGCCGGTGGCGATCATCCAGCCGGCTATAAACAAGACAAGCACGATCGCGGTCATGCCCGGCAAGGCCATCGCGACCAGACCCGCAAGGATGCCGAGCACGCCGACCAGCGCCATCCACCATCGCGGCGCCGGCGCCCCGCCCTTGATGGCTGCAATGAGCGCCAGCACGCCGTCGACGAGCGCATAGGCGCCGTAGAGCAGGACGAGCGTCACAAGCGAGATACCCGGCCAGATGAAGGTCAGCACGCCGAACAGAATCCCACAGATGCCGCGCAGCAGGATCAGCCACCAGTTCCGCGCCAGCGCATGAAGCATCATTCTGCCGGCTATTGGCCCGGCTGGACGTGTCGTGCTCATTGTTCACCTCCGTTCAGTTGCGATCGGTCGATGCGCCGGCGTAGCGAGGTATGCTCGTCGCCCGCAGCGTGGTTTAGTGCTCGCTTGTGCTGGCCTCTGCCAGTGCCTTCAACGCGTCGTGACCTGACGTTGACTATCTGGGCGGCTTTCCCCCGCCGCGATCAAGCCACGCGGAGACGACGAACAATCCTGCGCTTGGTCACGGACTTTTTCAACGGTATCGGCGACGGTTTCGAACAGTTCGCGCAGCAGATCGGCATCGCGGAAGCGTCCGTGGCGGGTCTTGGAGAAGGTTGAGTGGTCCGGCACATCACCCTCGAGGCCAAGCCGGCAGAACCACCGATAGGCCAGGTTCAGATGTACCTCCTCGCACAGCCGGCGCTCCGAGCGGATGCCGAAGCAATAGCCGACGATCAGCATGCGGATCAGCAGCTCAGGGTCGATCGAGGGACGGCCGATCGGGCTGTAGCGCCAGATGCTGGCGGATGGCGGACAGATCGACGAAGCGGTCGATCGCTCTGAGCAGGTGGTCCGCCGGCACATGCCGCTGCAGGCTGAAGCCATAGAACAGCTCCTCCTGCATCACACTTTGCTCGCCCATCATCGACTCAATCTCCTCTTACAACGAAGATTGAATCAGTGCTTCAGGACCGCTGCAACCCGGACTTTTTCAACACTATCGACCCAATCCCGACCTTCCTGCGTTGGAATCTTTCTCAAAAGCCGACGTTGGGTGCGACCGGCGCTCATGACGCGATCCGCATCTTGCCACACGCGCCCGGCCTCGTTTTTGAATTTGCCACGCGTGTGAGAATTCTCACAGACGAACCTACCCACTCCTCATATGCTTTGCGCACCGATCTTGTTCTGACCTGTTCGGTTGGGGAGGAAAATATCATGTACAGATACACGGTCCTTGCAGCGCTTTGCGTGACGACGGGCTACGCCTCTGCAGGTGAACTGGACCCCCTACAAGGAGGGAGTATCGATCTCGGCGGTTTTCAAGGCGTCGTCTATTATACGGAAGCCGATAACAGCTTCCGGGTGGTCACCACGATCGCTGAAGGAGAGGCGGGCTTGCCTGTGCGCTTCGAGGCAACCCTCGATGAAGGCCAAAGCCTCACGATCTCGGTTCCAGGCAGGTTGGACGAGCGCAGCCAAACCGTCGAGATTTCGCGGGCCGGCGGCAAACTCTTCGTGGCAGGAGCCGAGCCCCCTCCCGAACTCGTTCGTGCCGGCCATTGAATCTGTCGCCTCCGAGGACGAACTCGATCTCCGCGAAGGAACAAGACAATGCTTTATACGCTCGTCATTCTGGCTTGCCTGACATCCGCTCCGGAGGCCTGCGAGTCGCGCGAGTTGATCGTCGGCGATTTGGCCATCCATCCCGGGGCCGCTTTTATACAGGCGCAACCACTTGTCGCCCAGTGGACCGAAACGCATCCCGCCTTTTTCGTACAACGTTGGCGACTGCTACCTGGTCGTGGGACATGAATGCTGCACTCGTCTGCAGTTCCGTGCCGGCACAGGGCACGACCGCACAGCCGATTCGGCGGTCGGGCGTAGGTCGGGATTGCCAACGCTCCGTGAATGTCGGCAAATGGCGCAATCGCGACTTCCAGAGTGGTCCCCGGCTATGTCCGATTCCAGGCGGTGGCAAAGCTGACCTTAACGGCCGAAACGCGGCGCAAAGCGGCCCTAGCCGCGCAACGTATGCTGCTGTGCGCGCCACTCAATCGGCACCGGCTGAAGCAGTTCAGCGGTGGTCATCGTCGCGGGTTGGTGTCCGTTAAGGACCATCTCGACGATTGCCGGAGAAAGCAGCGTCAGTTGCAAGAGACGATTGACGTATGAGGCGCTGATTTTCTCTGCCTTGGCGATATCCTCGGCGCTCGCGTAGGCGCCCTGCTTCAGCATCTGATGCCAGCGATAGGCGCGGGCAATTGCTTTAACGAGCGTGTTGTCAACGCGGGGCCGAGCAGAGGCCCATTGCTCCTGGCCAATCGGCGCGACGATCAGATTGCGCCCTCCCCGCTTGCGAAGCGTCAGCGGAACGTCAATGGTGATGATGCTTGCGTTGCCGCTGACCTCTGCATCGGACATCACGCGGCGCTCCTGACATCCTGACGCTGGTTGAGATCGGCCGCAAGACCCGCCAATCCCTCGGTGCGCAGGCGGATGGAAAGGCTGTCCATTGTCACGTCCACGCGTTCGACCAGCAGCTGGACAATGCGCGCTTGCTCCGCCGGGAAGAGTTCGTTCCAGAGCGGATCGAGGTCGAGCAATGCTGACCTCACCTCGCCTTCACCGATGTGAGCATCCGTGAGGCGCGCTGCCTTCCAGGTGGCGACGATGATTTCTGGCGAGCGGATAAGGACACGCAGCTGATCGATGACGGCGGCCTCGATCTCGGCTGCTGGCAGGCGCCCGACCGGGCATGTGTTCGGTCCGCGCTTCAGTACCGATTGGCTGACATAGTAGCGGTAGAGCTTGCCTGCCTTGCGCGTATGTGTCGGCGACATCGCACATCCCGTCGGCCCAAATAGGAGACCCTTCAAAAGAGCCGGTGTCTGCGCTCTTGTTTTAGCGCCACGCTGCCTTGAACCATCGGACAGGATAGCCTGCGCCTTGTCCCAGATGGCGCGAGTGATGATGGCCTCATGCTCGCCAGCATAGGAGGTACCCTTGTGCACGGCTTCGCCGACATAGACAGGGTTGTTGAGCAGCTTGTAGATCACGCCCTTGTCCAATGGCCGGCCGCGGCGGGTCAAAATCCCTTCGGCCGTCAGAATCCTGGACAGGGTTGTTGCCGAGCCTGTCGAGATAAACCGCTCGAATACCATGCGGACATTTGCAGCCTCGGCTTCGTTGATGACCAGCTTGCGGTCCTTGATGTCATAGCCGAGCGGCGTCCAGCCACCCATCCACATGCCGCGCTTCCGCGAGGCTGCGAACTTGTCGCGGATGCGCTCGCCAATCACCTCGCGTTCGAACTGGGCGAAGGACAACAGGATGTTGAGCGTCAGCCGGCCCATCGAGGTGGTGGTGTTAAAACTCTGGGTCACCGAGACGAATGTGACTTCGTTGGCATCAAAGGCCTCGACCAGCCGCGAGAAATCCATGAGCGAGCGTGACAGGCGGTCGATCTTGTAGACCACCACCACGTCGACTAGGCCGACTTCCATGTCGGTCAGCAGGCGCTTCAAGGCAGGGCGTTCCAGCGTTGCGCCAGAGATCCCGCCATCGTCGTAGCGATCGGGCACCAGAACCCACCCAAGGGCCTTCTGACTGGCCACAAAGGCCTCACAGGCCTCGCGCTGGGCATCGAGCGAGTTGAACTCCATGTCGAGCCCCTCCTCGCTGGATTTGCGCGTGTAGACCGCGCAGCGCAGCTTGCGGACGATAGTCTTTGCATCAGCAATGTTCATGACCGTCCCCTCGCCTTGCTGCGATGGTTCTTCAGCCCGAAAAACAGCCAGCCATTCCAGCGCGTACCGGTGATCGCGCGCGCGACTGAGGACAGCGACTGGTATGGCCTGCCCTGCCATTCATATCCATCGGCCAGCACCGTCACGCTCTGCTCTATGCCCTGCCATTCTCGGAGGAGCTGTGTGCCGGCAATCGGACGATCTTCACCGCGGATGCGTCGCACCGCGATGTTGCCGCCGTCGAAGTCTTCTCCCAATGCTTTCAACCGTTCGACTGTTTCCGGCTTCAGGCCACCGAAGGCGAGTTCCTGGATGCGATAGGCCAGCCGGCTTTCGAGGAACGTCGGTTGTATGGCGGCGCCTCGCGGTCGAAGAGGTCGCGCCAGTGCGCCTTCAACTCCGGTGTAGGCATCGTCTTCAAAGCTGCCACACGAGCGAGCACGTTCGGATCGTCGTATCGATCGGGTGCGAGCGCCCTGCCCGCGACCTTGATGCTGTCTTCAGTAGAGAATTTTGTCATCGGAACTCCCCTTGCGAGTGGTCCCGACACACGCTCTCCGTGGTCGCGAAGTCGACTGAAGTCTTTTCTCGCTGCGCAAATAGTCTGCTTGACTGTCGCGCCCGAAGACGCACCAGACCCGCGGACAGGATCGAGGCGATTTCGGCAAGGCGCTCGGCTGTCGAGAGCCGGTCGGGAGATAGCGCGCTCGGGCCGAACCGCGATAATGAATGTGTCGGTCGTGCTTGCATCCACAAGCGTATAGGCCAGCGGAAAACGCGGCTCCATGGGGGCCGGAAATCAAAGGAGACGGGTCGAAGAAGAAGTGATCAACGCGCAGGAAAGCGAAAACTGCACGACCTCCGGCAAGTAAGCCTTAACTACGCCGGCAAGGTACCTTTCGGCCAGGCGACCGAAGCGCATAGTGCGCTTGAATGCAAGGGTCGCAGACATGGGTCATATTCGTCTCGGGAACCTGCCCACCACCAAGAAGTGGAAAGAAGTCGTAGCGCTCCTCGACGAAAGCGACTTCCGCATCGCCCGTATTGCCCAGGCCGTGGAGCGAGCGGCCGACAGGTCACTTGCGGAAGCAGTGAAGGACCCTGCTTTTGTTGAAGGCTTCTGGCTCCTGCTCAAAATTCCGCAGGCAGCCAAGGACGCAGATTTCCAGGCCGCCCTCGCGGAGATCGGTATTCAGGTTCCTCCTGATCCGTCCCTGACAGATATCCTTTCAGGGTTTAACGACGCGGTGGAGCGGGCGCGTCGCAAAAACGGGCGAGACATTACCGATTTCAGTCTTATTGCCCGCAATGCTGCGATCTCCGCACTGAATAGCCTCACACTCGACAGGTCCCCTTCGCTGTGGAAGGCTTCGCTGGAAGATGAGCGGGTTACAATCGCGACCTTCGCCTCAACCGAGCGATTTGGCGAGCTTGCGCAGCGCTTCTTCACCAATCTGCTCGAGGGCCATATTCAATATTTTCTGGAGAGGGAAATATCACGACACATCGGACCTGGCAGCCCGATGCGGTCCGTCGCTGACGTACGCCACTTCGAGGGCGCCATCCACCGCCATTGCAAGGAGACCACGATAATCATGCGGGCCTTCGCCAAAGACTGGCTCGGCAACAATCGTTTCCATCTCGATAAGGATCTCACCCGACATGACGCGACTGGGTTCGCGGCTCATGCCTTTACCAAAGTCCGCAACGAACTGTCTCGCCGCAGTGGACTGGCCGCATGAGGCAGTTCGAGTTTCTTTGCGGCGCGACTGAAGCTTCTCCAGCGCCGCCGGAGACACGCCGCTTCGAGATGGACGTCCAGGGCAAGCGGACCGTCAATCTGCGTATTTCCGACATCAGTCAGGCGATGGTGAGCAACCTTCCCGAGCTGCTGCTCGATCTTCTGGAAATAGCCGCATACGTCTACTGCGGGGATCAGCGGGCCACTCGCGGCAGCGAAAAACTTGCGCAAGCTGGCCGCCTCTGGACGCGCGGCATGCGTTTCATAATTCCAGTGCGCTGCCCCGAGGTCTGGTCGGGCTTCCAACTGCGCGACCTGCTGGAGAGCACGCTCGGCTTCCTTTCCGACGACACTTACGAGTTCGAGTTCGTCGAAGCTGTGAACCCGCTTGGCGAGCCGGCCATGTACTTTCCCGACATGTCCGAGGGTTCGTTCACCCCAGACGAGGTGGCGCTCTTTTCCGGCGGAATTGACTCATTCGCCGGCGCCCTGGACAGCATCGTCGGCGAAGGACGACGCACAGCGCTGGTTGGGCATCACTCCGCATCCAAAGTGTTCGCGGTCCAGAAGGAATTGGTTGCTGCACTAAGGGGGGCTGGCTACGGCGCGCGGCTCTTTTACGTCCCGGTCAACGTCACCAACGCGAATGTCGACCCGGCGGAACCCACGCAGCGCTCACGATCGTTCCTCTTCGCCAGCTTGGCGTTTGTCCTAGCGCAGATGTTCGGCAAGGACCGGTTCACCTTCTATGAGAATGGCGTTGTCAGCTTGAACCTGCCTATCGCCAAAGATGTGTTGGGCTCGCGGGCGACTAAGACGACGCATCCGAAGGTCATTCGCGGCTTCGAGCGCATCTTCTCTCATCTTGCCGACCGGCAGGTGGAAATCAACACTCCGTATCTATGGCTTACCAAGAAGGAGGTCGTTGAGCGGATCCTCTTCCACGATTTCGGACCCCTCCTGCCGCGGACGGTGAGTTGCGTCCATCCCATGGTCTGGAGCACGGACGTGCGGCATTGCGGTCGCTGCTCCCAGTGCATCGACCGCCGCTTTGCCGTGCTCGCCGCTGGCGCAGGGGAGCTTGAGCCTGCAGACGGGTACGGTATCGATCTCCTCTTCGGGCGAAGGGATGCCGACGATGACGTTCGACTGGCCGTCAGCTATGTAAAATTCAACAGCGGGATTCTGAACTCGACGCGTCAGCGGTTTCCGATAGACAACCCAGACGTCTACTCGGCCGTGCAGCACATTTCTGACCTCTCTTCCGAGCAGGCGCTTGACCAGATGTGGGAGTTGTACAGGCGGCATGCGGACGCCGTATTCGCAGTCCTGGAAGGCGGCTTGAGGGATCATACGTCTCCCCTGGTTCACGGCACACTTCCCCGCGGCGCTCTGCTCAATTTATGCGTCAGCCGCGATCGGATCGAAGCGCCTCCTATAGCCGATCACCTTGTTGAGGTGGCCGCTTTCATGGACCAGCTGCAGCAACCTGTCTGCGATTTTGCTGTAGACGCAAAGGAGCGTCGGATCTTGTTTCGGGGCGGCTACCACCTTGAAGGCGCAGATTATTGCGTCGTTGAGGCACTGCTGCCTTTTCATCGGCTGGCAAAATCAAATGGGGAAGATGTGCCGTACTTCCCGTCCAGCGATCTCGCCCTTAAGCTTGGAGTGCAGGAGCCGACTATGCGCGCGCGGATAATGCGCATCAGAGAAGCAGTGGCCGAGCGGCTCGCTGTCGATCAGGGAATCGTTCTCCCGGAAAGCCTCATCGAGAACCTGCACGGGCAAGGCTATCGCCTCGCACCCGTGCTTCGGGAGGTAACCCGAGCTGATTTGAAATCGGCATATGCCGACGTGTCACGATCTTAATAATGGAATGTCACAATCGGCTTTGTCCCGGCCGCAACTTGCCTAGCCATTTATGTCCTGCCCGTCACAAAAGAAATCCTCAGCCAACATATAAACTGCAGCGCCCGGCGGCGATCCTGCTCACGGTCTTCTTAAGACTGAACGAGCAACAAAAGGATGCGTTATGGTCGTCAGGCACCTCAATCAAGTTGAACTTTCTCGCCGCTGGAGCCTGAGCCCCCGCACTCTCGAAAGGTGGCGATGGCTGCAACAAGGTCCCCATTACCTCAAGGTTGGCGGGCGCGTTGTTTACCGCCTGGAGGACGTGGAGGCCTTTGAGGCTCGCGGACTTCATCGAATCGAAAAGACCGGGTGCCGCTGATGGGCCGCATCGGAGGGCGGACTACTGAGCAAGCATGTATTCCTTCGCGCCGCTGCTCGCGGTCACGCACCGCTCATTTTGTTTGCGATGACCTTCGCACCACCTCGCTATCGTGGCGGAGCGCAGGAGTTCGTAATGCCGGTCCGGACTCGCTCCGGTACTCAATCCCGAAAGGACTTTCGTCCGCGAAAGTCGAAAGGAGCGAGAGGCACGCGATGAGAAATTATCCCACTTCTGTGTTCACCGCCGGCGACGATGCCGAGTTCACCACCTGGCTAAGCAATGCGGCCGCCGGCCAGATAGCCGAATATCACTGCGGCTTTCTCATCCTGGACATTGATCCTCAGATCTCCGAACTGGCCAAAACTGAGCGCCTGGAGCTGGCGCGTCTTGCCCGGCGGGCTTATCGGGCGGCGCAACAGCGGCTCGTCCATCTCGTACAGCGCAGGCTGGCGTGTGGTCAGTTTTCTTATCTGGCGATCATGCGCCCCGGCGCCCGTGTGCCGGCTGAGCATTTGCCGGCGCTGCTCGAGCGCGCAGCATGAACACGCCGCCAACCATAAACGTCGAGTTGGCAGCCAAGTTGCTCGGCGGCGAAGTCGCCGGCCGGTCGAAGATCGTGGCGCCTGGCCCCGGCCATTCCGCCCGGGACCGATCGATGTCCATCCTCCTGACGCCAGCCGCACCCGACGGATTCGCGGTCACCAGCTTTGCCAATGATGACTGGCGCGACTGTCGGGATCATATCCGGCGAGTCCTTGGCTTACACAGCGGCAGGAGACCCTCCAACCAACGGCAGGCCACGCTCAAGGCGCCGAGCGGCGATCGGGTCCGCATCGCTGCCCGACTATGGGAAGAAACCACGCCGATCCGCATGACGGTTGCCGAGGCTTATCTAACCAATCGTGGGCTCGAATTGCATTCAGAGGCTTATGACGCGGACGCGCTTCGTTTTCACGAAACCTGCCCGTTCCGGCTTGCCGACCGCGTGGTGATGCGCCTGCCAGCGCTGGTAGCAAAGATGGTCGACATCCACTCCGGCCAATTCCGCGGTATCCACCGTACCGCGCTGGCGCCCAATGGCTTCGGCAAGGCTGACATACCCGGCCTCGGCAATCAGAAGAAAATGCTCGGACCGGTCTCGGGTGCCTGCGTCAAGCTCTCGCCCGACGAGGAGGTGACCTCCGGCCTGCATATCGCCGAAGGGATCGAGACTGCCCTCGCCTGTATCGCGATGGGCTTCCGCCCGACCTGGGCAGCCTTGTCGGCCGGCGGCATAGCGAACTTCCCCGTTCTGGCCGGCATTGAGGCGCTGACGATCTTCACCGATCATGACGACGCCGGCCGAGGTGCAGCGCGAGCATGCGGTGAGCGTTGGACGTCGGCTGGACGTGAAGTCACAACAGTATTGCCAAGGCTCGCGCACACAGATTTTGCAGATAGAGGCCGGCCATGATCCTGTCTCCCGAGCAAGCACTCGACGCCATAGGGGCCAGCCGCTCGGTATCGCCTGGAACTGACCTGGCGCGGGCGGCAGCTTTGAAATGCTTTTCGTCCAACGAATTTACATCGATGAGGCTCAGGCCTCGGGAGCACATCCTTGAACCGATCCTTCGCACGCGCAGTCTCGTGATGCTCTCGGCGTTTCGTGGCGTCGGCAAAACTCAGGTCGCAATCGGCATTGCTCACGCGGTTGCAACGGGGGGGACCTTCTTGCGTTGGACAGCACCGGTTGCTCGCCATGTCCTCTACGTGGATGGCGAAATGCCTGGTGCCGATCTTCAGGAGCGGTTGCGCATGTTCAGCCCGGTAACATCTGGACGACTGCGAATCCTGTCGATGGACGAGCAGGAGATTGGCGTCGGCCTCAATCTCGCGCAGAAGGAATCGCAAGAGCGCCTGGAGGCCCTGCTCGGCGCAACTGAGCTGTTGATCCTCGACAACCGTTCGACGCTAGTCACCGGCGGTCGCGAGAATGAGGCTGAGAGTTGGGACACGATGCAGAGCTGGCTACTCAGGCTGCGCCGTCAAGGCGTAAGCGTTCTGTTGGTCGAACATGAAGGCCGCGGAGGCAACCCCAGAGGGACCAGCAAACGTGAGGACGTGCTGGACACGCTCGTCACGTTGAAGCACCCCGGCGACTACCAGGTCGAAGACGGCGCGCGTTTCGAAGTTCACTTGGCGAAGGCACGTGGCGTGTTTGGCGAGGCCGCAGCACCGTTCGAAGCCAAACTGGAGGTCCGTGATGCCCACGCTCATTGGACAGTCATGCCGATTAACGATCTTGAGGCCGACCTCGTCCTGAGCATGTCGCTCACCGGGGATAGCGTCCGGGACATCGCCAAGAAGACAGGCCTCAGCAAATCCAAAGTGAATCGCATTCAGAGCAAATTGCGGGCCGAAGGAAAATTGCCCGGATGACCTGAGCGCCTGTCCTACTGTCCCACGCCCTTAAGAGTCGGACTGTGGGACAGCAGAATTCGGTGCGTCAAACCAGCTCCGAGATATCGGGATAGATATGAATGATGTACCGGCTTAGCTCATGCCGCTTGCGCACGCCCATAGCATGTTCGACGACTTGATAGGCGGCCTGCCACTCCCGTTCGCCTCCTGGCCCTCCCATCTCAGTGTCGCCCGTGAAATTGATCAGCACCAGCCAGGCGTCCACCCCGTTCCTTCGCAGAAAATGGAGATGGGCTATCCTGTTGGCGAGTTGGTAGAATGCCTGTCGCCAAGGGGCTTTTGGTTCCGCGCCAATGAACGCAATGGTTTCGGCCAAAGCGAGGTCTATCTGCGCCGCTGATCTCGCGCCTGCCTGAGACGCTGGCGAGCAAATCTCTCCAACATGGGCTTTAGCTTCCACAAGAAGGATACTACCGGTGTCGGAACGACCGAGGGCGTCCCATTGGGGGCCTCGCTTGGCCAGAATTCAGCGAGCGGACCAATGAAACGTTCGAGCCCGAGACGCTGGAGGAAATCGGAGTCTCGATATTCGGCGAATTCGTCAGTGCGTAATGGAGACAGCCAATTCAGTGACCCCTTGATCTGGCTTGCCTCGAGAATGAGCCTGTCAAGAACCTGCGGACACGTGTTCACAGCTTGTTGGATCCAGCGCAAGCTGCCGCGACTTCCAGTTGGCTGAATAAATCTGCCCATCGTCCCCCCATTCCAAGAACTCCCGTCCCACTGTCCCACACTCCTAAGGAATGGGACAGTGGGACGCCTTCTGGACCTTGCCTGGACAAAGATTCTTTCAGCGGACCTCGTCCGCGCCTCCGTGGAAGAAGGATTGAATTTCCTCTATGTCGACGCTGTCATCGCCGCTCTCGTCAACGGCGTTGAAGATCCCGCCAATCAAATCCTGAACCTCGGTCAGCGAAAGCGCACCATCGCAGTGGGCGAGTTCGAGCAAGCCATAGCCGTCCTCCTGGAACAAAACGAACTTGCCGTCGAGAATTTCGGGCCACCGTCAAAGCGCCGGCAGACTCATTGTCATTTCTGCGAAAAAGGCGGCCGGTCAATGATTTCCATCGGTGCTTCCAACGGGTGTGCGCCAACGGTTTTCCAACGGGTGCCGACCCAGCAATTCCGCCTTCCAACGGGTGTGTTGCTCCAACCTAATCTAAAGATATGGCCGCGGCGGGCGGCCAATCCCGATAACCGGAGGAAAAGGGCTGCGGAATACCGTGGCTTTCCCGCCGATGACTCTATGCGGCGTTGGACGCATGTCCCGACGCGGGTCGTCCTAGAGTTGAGCTCTCAACCAGCTCGCGATCCAGTCGGTGAATTTTTCACTTGGCGGCCGGCTTTGCCATTCCTGAAGACTGATCTGCCGCGACCGTTTCAGGTCGTCCTGAAAGATCGCAATCTGCTCGGCGGCGAACTCCTCTCCGTAAATGTTGAGGTTCGCCTCGTCGTTGAGCCGCAGCGAACGCTCGTCAAGATTGGCCGATCCCATTGTTACCCAAGCATCGTCTACGATCAGGAGCTTGGGGTGATACATGGTCTGCTGGAATTCATGTATCCGCACTCCAGATCGCAGAAGGTCGCCCCAAAAATAACGTGAGCTCTTTCGCACGATTGGCACATCGGTATTCTCGCTGGGAACTATGATGTCGATCTCGACGCCGCGTGCCCGAGCCGCAAGCAACTGGGCGAGAGCAACATCGTCGGGCACGAAATAGGCCATGCCGATCCGTATATGGCGTTTAGCCGCCGCCAAGGCCATCAGCATCATCTGATGCATGGATACCGAACCTTCGGGCGGCGACGAAATAACGACCTGGGCGCCCAGAGGGCCGCTCTCGTCCTCGGCTGGGTAGAATGGGCTGCCACTCAAGACCTCACCCGTCCCCTCCAGCCAGTTATCGGCAAACGCTGCCTGCATTGCAGACACTGCCGGGCCGGTGACGCGATAGTGAGTATCACGCCATTCGTCGGCGTTGCGTGCGTCGCCCAGCCACTCGTCGCCTATCCCAACACCGCCGGTAAATCCGACTGATCCATCAACGATGAGGAGCTTGCGGTGGGTGCGATTGTTCACCCGGTCCAGGGTGTACCAGTGCAGCGGCCGAAAGCGGTGAAACGAAACCCCGGCCTGCTGCATGATGTCGATGAGGCGCTGGTCGAAGGGAATGCTCCCAACCCAATCGACGAGGACGCGGACTGGTACTCCCTCCCGCGCCTTATCGGCGAGAGTGTTGGCGAAGCGCAGAGCGATCTCTCCGGACCAATAGATGTAGGTTTCAAAATTTACCGAAGACCGCGCTTCCCTGATTGCGCCAAGCATGGCCGGGTATATTTCAACGCCGTTTACAAGGGTTTCAACGACATGTCCCCGGCGTACTTCGCCGCCGTAAACGGCCTCCATGGTCTCAAGGAACTGCGGGTCGGAAATACCATAGGCGTGTGGAATGGCTTGGCGTACTGCATGCTGCTCGGGAATGAGGTTGAGCGTGACGACCAGCAACACGAAACCCAGGACGACCCCTATGTGAAGGCGGATGTCGAGCAGCCGTTTCACCTATCCCCCTTGGCTGCACGTGCGCCCGCCGAGGAGCGCGGTGAGGCGCGCCTGCCTGCCATTTGGTCGACCTCTCCTGTCCTGCAAAATTCCCCGCTTCGAGCAACAATTGATGCCGGGGTGAGAATGTAGAAGAGGCGACTTCGTTCCCCGGCCCTCTATTCGCCAATCGCAAGCACTGCCAGTACGGAACCAGCGAAGCAGCTCGCAAACAATCGTAGCCAAGCGAAAAACAGAAGCGACTACAATCACATAAGGCCATGTTATAATCAATACTGAAGCAGGCGGACATTCACCACCCACTCCGCCTGTGCGGAAAGGAACTCTGATGCAGGCGGAGCAAGAAGCGGTTCTCGGTTGGGCAACTGCGGCTGATACGGACGATGCCATTCCGGCCGTCGCTGGTCAGAACGGCAGCATCGAAAATCCTGCTCCTCGCCTTGCTGTGGAGTACCGTCCTGCCGCGGCTCTGATCCCATACGCAAAGAATGCCAGGACGCACTCGGATGCCCAGGTGGCGCAGATCGCCTCCTCGATCCGGGAATTCGGCTGGACGAACCCGGTCATGGTGGATGGCAAGAACGGCATCATCGCTGGCCACGGCCGCCTGCTGGCGGCGCGCAAGCTTGGTATGTGCACCGTGCCGGTGATCGAGCTCTCCGGGCTGAGTGACGCGCAGAAGCGGGCTTACATCATCGCCGACAACAAGATGGCGTTGAACGCCGGCTGGGACAATGAACTGCTCGGGCTCGAACTCGGTGACCTTGCCGCCCTCGGCTTCGATCTCTCGCTGACCGGCTTTGACGACCTGGAAATCGCCACGCTCACCAGCCTCGGCACGGCGGGCCTGACTGATCCGGACGACATTCCTGAAACACCGGAGCAGCCAGCCACCCTCCCCGGCGATGTCTGGCTCCTCGGCAGACACCGGCTGATTTGCGGCGACAGCACCAACCCAGCCGACGTGGAGCGAGTGCTGAATGGGGTGAAGCCGCATCTGCTTGTTTCGGATCCCCCATATGGCGTCGCCTACGATCCTGAGTGGCGCGTCATGCGGGGCATTGGAGGCTCCGGGACTGCCAGCGGGAAGGTACTGAATGACGACCGCGCCGACTGGCGGGAAGCATGGGCGCTGTTTCCAGGCGACGTGGTGTACGTGTGGCACGCCAGTCTCTTCGCGCCCGTGGTGGCTGACAGCCTGGAAGCGGCAGGCTTTAACCTTCGCTATCAGATCATCTGGGACAAGACCCGGCTGGTCATCGGCCGCGGCGACTACCACTGGCAGCACGAGCCGGCTTGGTATGCCGTCAGGAAGGGCAGGAAGGGCCACTGGGCGGGAGATCGCAAGCAGACCACCGTCTGGGCCATCCCGCACAGGAAGTCGGCCTCGGGCCACGGCACCGAAAAGCCGGTGGAATGCATGAAGCGGCCGATCGAGAACAACTCCTCGCCCGGACAAGCGGTCTATGAGCCGTTCAGCGGGTCGGGCACCACGATCATCGCCGCCGAGATGACCGGCCGCTGCTGCCACGCCATCGAGCTCAACCCCGCCCATGTCGACGTCGCCGTGAAACGCTGGCAGGAGTTCACCGGTCAGGCGGCAACGCTGGAGGGCAATGGCCGTACATTCGCTGAACTCGGGGCCGAGCGGCTGGCGGAGGCTGCCTGAGATGCGGCCCTCGCATCAGCCCGATGCTTTTCATCGCCGCCAGGTAGAGGCGCTGGCAGGCCTGGCAGGCTATGGTGTTCCGGAGGCCGAGATTGCCGGCATGGTCGGTGTCGATCCAAAGACGCTGCGCAAGCACTATAAACACGAACTGGCCTTTGGCCACACCAAGGCCAATGCCAAGGTGGCGGAGAACCTCTTCCGCAAGGCAACGGGCGAAGGTCGTGAAGCGGTCATCGCCGCGATCTTCTGGCTCAAGGCACGCGGCCGCTGGAAGGAGACCTCGGTCAACGAGCACTCCGGCCTGAACGGCAAGCCGATCGAGCAGGTGCATGAGATCCGCCGCATCATCCTTCGCGCTCCGGATCCTGCAAGCTTGGGCAAGTCTCCTGCCGGCACGCCGCCAGCGAACAATCTCGTCACCTTCTGGGACGCGGACCGGGCCAAATGAACCCCGATATCGAAGCTCCTCTGGAAAACCGGCCACTGAACTCCCGGGTGGAGGCGCTGGCCGGCTTCGGGCTTAGCACGGCCGACATCGCCTGCGTGCTCGCTACAGACGAGCAAAACCTCAAGGCGACCTACGCTCATGAGCTCGAGAGCGGCGCCATCAAGGCCAACGCACGGGTCGCCGAAAGCCTCTACCGCAAGGCGACCGGTGAAGGTCGGGAGGCCGTCACTGCAGCAATCTTCTGGCTGAAGACCAGGGCGCGCTGGAAGGAGACCTCCATCCATGAGCTAGAGGGAAAACTGGATACACCAGTGACCTTCGTGACCACCTATGAAGACATGAAGCCGCTATAGTGCCTCGCGGGGGGCGGTCATATCTCTACAGCTTTTCACCCTGCGACCGGTGCCTCCCCTTTCTTCGAAGAACCGCGAAATTGGCAGGGGGTAGCAGCGTAACGGCTGGATTAGGAATGGCCAAATACCGGGCCTTTCGGCCTTCCGGCAGCATGATTGCAGCCGCGAAATGGTCGACAAACTCCGGAGCCCATAGCGGCGGTGCGACGGACTGAAAGGAAGCATGATGCGAGGACGCAAGCCAACGCCGACGGCACTGAAGATTGCGCTCGGCAATCCAGGCAAGCGGCCCCTCAACAAGCGTGAGCCAAAGCCGGTGACGGCGATGCCGACCTGCCCGGCCCATCTGATGCCCACGGCAAAGGCCGAGTGGAAGCGGCTTGCGCATTACCTCCACGAGCTCGGCATCATCAGCGAACTGGATCGGGCCGCACTCGCTGCCTACTGTCAGGCCTATGGCCGCTGGGTGGAGGCCGAGAAGAAGCTCAAGGAAACCCCTCCCCTTCTACGGACGCCGGCCGGCTATGTGCAGCCCTCGCCCTGGCTTGCCATCTCCAACAAGAATGTCGAGCTGATGCACAAGTTCATGAGCGAGCTCGGCCTCTCGCCCGTGTCACGCAGTCGGGTGGCGACGACGAACCATATCGGACCCAAGCCATGGGAGTTCACCGGCGAGGACGAGGACGAGTTCTTTACTTGAGCGAGCGCGAGGTCTGGATCGCGCCACTTGCCGCCATTCATCGTCCGGCCAGCGAACTGGCGCTTGCGATGCACAGCGGTCATTCGGCAAGTCGGTAATTCTTGCAACGTGATTCATTATCGTGGTGACGCTTGCAACGCGCGCGGCTTCGCGCTCCACTAGCTCGCGGCCTTTGCCGAGCTGTTCTATGGCGACCGCTTAATCTGCCCCGCCTCGCATTCCGGCAGCCGCACCGGCTTGGCAAATTTCGCCACCTCTTCCGGCTTGGCACAGGGCGGGAAGCCAGCTAGCCGCATTGTCTCGATATGCCGCGGCGTTTCGGCGGCACTGAACGCTTCGTCATTGGCGATCATTTCGATGGTGAGGTCCGGGTAACGCCGCAAGGTTTCCTTGACCGTCGCCTCGGCCTCCGTCGTTCGACCCAGAGCCGCGAAGCTTCCAGCGCGTTCGACCCATCCGTATTTGCTGTAGTTGTCAGGCGTCTGGCGCTCCATCACTTTGAGCGCATCCTCGTAACGGCCCACCATGAAATAGGCATAGCGAAGGCCGCTGCTCGCCCAAGGCTTGTAGTTCGGGTTTAGGCGAATAGCACGGTCGGCCAACTCTGCACCTAGCTCCGGCTCACCGAAGGCGCTCGCCCAGCCAAGGTAATAGGCAAGGATCGAGAAAGAACCGGGGTTGAGACGCAGCGCCATGTCAAGTTCAGTCTTGGCCCGGGCGAACTCCCCTCTGGAGGCGAGCACCTCACCCAGCACGGCATGCGCCTCGGCATCATTCGGGTCGAGCGCCACGGCGCGTTCGGCGGCTTCCGTTGCTGCCCGGTTCGAGTCTTCCCAGTCGGCGCCATAATGTGCAGCCATGGTGTGCGCCCAGGCGAGATTGATCCATGCCCGTGCGTAGCCTGGATCTGCGGCAACCGCCTTCTTGAGAATCTCCATCGACTCCGCGATGCTCTCGCGGGTTGGGCTCAGTTGCTTCTCGACTCCCAGGAGAGTGAGTTCGTAAGCCGTCAGGCTCTTTGGCCGCTTTCGCCTTGCAGCGCCGAGATCGACGCTCTTGATGGGGCCCGTAGTCATTTCGAATTGGCTGATGATATGGTTCGCGATCTCGGTCTGGACGGCGAACAGGTCTTGCACCGGTCGGTCCCAGCTGTCCGACCAAATGTGGACGCCAGTCTCCGAATCGATGAGCTGTGCCGTGACGCGGATGCGTTCGCCTTGCCGCTGGATCGATCCTTCAAGCACGTAGCGGACTTTCAGATCGCGCCCGATCTGCCGCACGTCCGCTGACTTGCCCTTGTAGACGTCAGTCGAATTGCGAGCGATCACGTCGAACTCGCTCATACGGGAGAGATCAGTGATGATATCCTCTGTAAGGCCGTCTGCCAGCCGCCCGGTCGCCTCGTCGCCTCCGTAATTGTTCAAGGGCAACACCGCAATCGAAGGCTTGGCGCTCGCCATCTCGACCGGCCAGAATTGCCAAGCGCTGGCAAGGATCGCAAGCGCGGCAAGCGCGACCGCCACCGGTATGGCCCAGCGCGACATCGATTTGCGCAACATCCAGCGAGCCCGTTTGCCGTCGAGCCTCAGGCGATAGGCGCGCACCGGCCGTGCTATATTCTTAACCCGCTGCTCGCCGACGAAATCGAGCGGGCAATCGAGTTTGCCCTGCAGGTGGTCGAACGCCGTGCCCGACACCAATACGCCTCCTGGCTCGGCGAGCTGTTCCAGCCGCGCTGCGACGTTGACGCCATCTCCATAGAAATCGCCGTCCACTAGCGCCACATCGCCCAGATTGACGCCGATGCGAAACACCATGCGCTCAGATTCAGGCAATGCGGCATTGCGTGCGGCCATGGCTTTCTGGATTTCCTCTGCGCAGGCAACCGCATCAACAATGCTATCAAAGGCAACGAGCGCGCCATCGCCCATCAGCTTGACGATTCGGCCGTGGTGCCGGGCTATGGCAGGATCGGTCAGGTCGGCGCGGATGGCTCTTAGTCGCGCAATGGTACCAGCCTCATCGGCCTCCATCGCCTTCGAATAACCGACCACGTCTGCCGCCAGTATCGCCAGCAGCTTCCGATCGAGTGGGGGAACCGTCATGCCGCGCCACTTTCAAGGATATGGCTAAGAACCTTACACCCATCGACGTGCCGCAGCCAGCGCGCCGCCTTGACCCCATGGTACGGATGCGGCCCTCAATCCGCGGTTGGCATCGGAGATAGGTTTGTTTCTGTCGGACATTGTGGCGCAAGTTGCCGAGTCGACAATGGTCCGGGCCTACGAACGTAAGGGACCGAAGGGAATGACCGCTTTGTCAAGCCGTTAGGAACTTTCGACTGGCGCGAATGAACGGCAGAAATGGTCAATTTACGTCGTAGAACGCTTGTGATGGCTTCTCATCCCGGTCGCCTAGTCGGGAGTGTGTCTGATGGAGGAAACCGGCTGGTGCGCCATGCCTACGCTCGCCGGTGAGCGAAAGATTTGCATAATCAACCACTTAGAAGTTGCTTCTCATTCGCCGGCGAGCACACTGCAAACGGTGGTTTGCAGTTTGAACACCCCGGAAACAGCAGCATGACGAGAGCAGTCGCCTACTATCGGGTCTCGACACAGCGGCAAGGACGTTCTGGGTTGGGCATCGAGGCCCAGCGTGCTGCGGTCGCCCGCTTTGCCGAGGCCGAGGGAATGATCATCCTCCAGGAGTTCACCGAGATCGAAACCGGAAAGGGCGCGGATGCACTTGATCGACGACCGCAACTGACCGCTGCCCTCGCCCTTGCCCGGCAGGTCAAATGCCCAGTCGTTGTGGCGAAGCTTGACCGCCTGTCGCGCGATGTTGCCTTCATTGCCGGCCTGATGGTTCAGCGGGTCCCGTTTATCGTCGCCGAACTTGGCGCCGATGCCGATCCATTCATGCTGCACCTTTACGCCGCGTTGGCAGAGAAAGAACGGCGGTTGATCTCGGAACGGACCAAGGCCGCCCTCGCCTCTCGCAAGACCACTGGAATGAAGCTCGGCAATCCGACCAACACAGCGGAAGCTGCAGCGAGAGGTCGGAAGATCTCGATCCGGGAGGCTGACAGATTTGCCCAAACCGTGCTGCCGATCATCGCCTCCATCCAGCAGTCCGGCATCACTAGCCTACGTGGACTGGCAATCGCTCTAAACAACCGCGGCGTTCGCACAGCGCGCAATGGCCGATGGCAGGTCTCGAATGTGCGAAACATCTTGGCGCGGCAAGCTTCTGCGAACTTGCTGTTATAGGCGGGAAATTCACTCTCTCCTCCTAATGTTAGCAAAGCCGTGGGCGACAGCCGAACAGGACCAGGTTGCGCGGATGATGAAACTGTAGCAGACCGAAGCATCATGCCCGAAAGCGTCCCTCACGATTATTCTATCCTGCGCGACGCCGTCGTCTTCCTTGTGGCTTCTATCTTGGTCGTGCCCCTGGTGCGCAGGCTCGGCATTGATGCGGTCATCGGTTACTTGATCGCGGGCCTTGTTATTGGACCGTATGGTTTTGGGCTGGTGAGCGAGGTTGAGGGAACGCACCGCCTCGCCGAGCTCGGCATTGTTTTCATGCTATTTGCGATCGGGCTGGAGCTGTCGTTCGATCGCCTTCGCACCATGGCGCAATATGTGTTCGGACTTGGCGTGGCGCAGGTTGCCATCACGGGTGCTGTCATCGGAGCGGGAGTATTAGCGTTCGAAGGCACCATCGAACAGGCAGCGATAATCGGCGGCGCCCTCGCTCTCTCATCAACGGCTTTCGTATTGCGCCTGCTGTCGGAACGCGGTGAGCTGTCCAGTCATCTCGGGCGGGTAGCTCTTTCCGTTCTGCTCTTGCAGGATCTCACGCTCGTTCCCGGCTTGGCCGTTGTCACAGCGCTGGGCCAAGAGCCTGAAGAACTGGCTTGGACGCTCGCCGAGGCGGGCCTAAAGGCCACCGTGGCGCTAGTCATCTTGCTTGCCGCCGGGCGTCTGCTGCTTCGACCGCTTTACCGCGTCATCGCCGGCACGGGGAACGCGGAGCTTTTCATTGCTGCTACCCTGCTGGTGGTGCTCGGCACGGCCTGGGGTACCGCACTGGCCGGTCTCCCCATGGCCCTTGGCGCCTTTCTAGCCGGTCTCATGCTTGCCGGCACCGAGTACCGCCACCAGATCGAAGCCGATATCCGGCCTGTCAGAGGCGTCTTGTTGGGCTTGTTTTTCATCTCGATCGGCATGCTGGTCGACGTGGGCGTCGTCTTCCCTCAGCTCCACTGGATCCTGTTGGTCGCAGTTGCACTCATAGCCGTGAAGGCGCTGCTAATCCTCGGCCTATGTACGGCCTTCGGGTTGCCGCTGCCGCTCGCTGCAAGCGCTGGCCTGCACCTTGCCCAAGGCGGCGAGTTGGCTTTTGTGCTGTTCAGCCTCGCGATGGGCACCGAGGCGCTATCGGTCGAGACCGGTCAGTTCCTGCTTGCCGTCGTGGCCGTCAGCATGGTTACCACGCCACTTCTGGCCCGCGCCGGTCGAGCGGCCCAGAGCCAGCTTGAGCGACGGGGGCTACCCAGCAGAACTCAGTTACAGACAGAGACCGAAGCTTACTCGGGCCATGTTGTCATTGCCGGGTTCGGGCGGGTCGGCCAGGTGATCGGCAGATTGCTCGACGAGCGTGGATACAGGTGGGTTGCAGTCGACCTCGACGCCAAAAATGTAGAGCGGTCCCGGAAGGAACGTCTACCGGTCTTTTTTGGCGACGCTTCTCAGGAGGAGATGGTGGCCGCAGCGAGAATCGATAGCGCAAAGGCCATGGTGATCACTCTGGACGACCCCGAGGCAGCCAAATCGGCTCTTGCGGCGCTGAGACGCAAACTGCCCGACTTACCGGTGATTGTCCGGGCGCGTCACCACGTGCATGTGCAAGAGCTGCTTGAGAAAGGCGCGACAACCGTGATGCCCGAAACGACCGAATCCAGCCTTCTCCTGGGTGCAGCTGTCCTTCAAGAACTCGGGGACAGCAAAACGGATGTGGATGCGGCCGTCAGGACCGTCCGCAATCGTTCTTACCCCACGTCCCCAAGCGGCTCCGGCCTTCTCTGAGTCTGCGTGCTTGGCATTTACCGCTTCGCGGCTGGCGGATGAGCCGAATAGCTAATGCCCGGAGTGCACTCCTCGTGGCCGCTGACCTGCCGTTACCAGCCGTTTTGCAGGCAGCGCAAGCGACAGCCACATGCCATAATCCCGGTTTCTACCGCCTCGGCCGCCGGGCGACATAGATGATGGCAGCGCCAGAGCCGTCGAATTCAACGGCGAGCACCTGGGTGGGCAGTATTTGCCGCGAATCGATAGCGTGGAAGAGCATCGCGTTTCCTTCGAGCTCCTTCCGAAGCTGCGAAATCTCGGCCCAATATTCCTCGACCTTGGCGTCGAGTTCCAGCGGAATCCCTGCTTGGCTTGCTTCCGCGTGGGGTAGCAAGACGATGTCGACCTTGCTCAAATTGGACACTTTCCTGATTGTGCCGATGTTTTCGCTGGTCTTCTCGATCGCGGCAACGATCTTGCCGATATGAATATCGGCCGATGCCGCCCACCATCACCTCCGAACCGATGATTTTGCCGATCGCCTCCTGGCTGTCGATTCCTTGCGCATTGAGCTGTATGATTGAACCAGTCGCAGCGATTAAACCTCCCACGACCGCGGCAAAAAACCGTTTGGATTCCTCAGTCATCCTAGTGATAAGCAATATCTCCCGCGGTTGCAGGCTTTAAACCGGATCACGGCAATGCAACTGATGCCCCTATTTTCGCTTTTGAACATTTGCCGCGGTATCCCGCGATAGAAGGCCTCGCCAGGGCCGGGTGGCACGATCTGGTCATACACCGACGGATTCTCGTATATCGAAGATGCCGTCATGACTCTGATCGGGCTTTCGAAGCCAAGCAAAACCCAGCTCCAGGTCACAATCAACTGAAAACGAGAGCTCCTCCTGACTTTGTGTTTGGAGTGCATCAGCGAGGTGCAAGAAACTCTGCGCCCGGCACCCTATTTCACGTCACGAGTTGTACACGCAACTGCGCTAAGGCGCGAATTCCAAGGCGCTTGCGCCACTCGATCTTCTGCGCCTCGATGGCGAGGCGCATAGCCGGAAAGCGCGTGAGGATCCGTTCGAACGCGATCGCGGCCTCCGCCCGGGCGAGCTGGAAACCGAGGCAGAAATGCACGCCCGTGCCGAAGGAGAGGTGCGGGTTCGGGTGGCGCGCGATGTCGAAACGGTGCGGATCCTCAAACTTGGCGGGATCGCTGTTTGCCGCCGCCAGGAATCCGGCGAACATCTCGCCGCGGCGGAATTGGCGTCCCTGCCAGACCATGTCGCGGGTCGCGAAGCGCGGCTTGGTCATTTGCACTGGCGATACATAGCGCAGGCACTCCTCGACGCAGGTGGGCATTAGGCTGGGGTCGCTCTGCAGCCTGCGGCGTTGGTCCTCGTGAGACAACAATGCAAAGAGCCCGCCGGAGATCAAATGAGTCGTGGTTTCCTGCCCCGCGCCGAAGAGCAGAAAGATCATCGAGACGAGTTCATCGTCGCTGAGCTTCTGCCCATCGGTTTCAGCATCGCGCAGCGCCACGATCAATCCATCGGGTAGCGCTCCGCCTCCCTGCCGTGACACGCGGCGAAGATGGCGGACTGCACGGATCACACCGGGAATGGCGTGGAGCACGGCGCCGATATTGGCCGTGTCCTTCAGCCCACCCAGCCAGTTCTTGAATCGATCGTGTTCCTGCTCCGGCAGTCCGAGCAGCGCACAGATGACCGAAAGCGGAAGATCGCGACAGAACTCGGCCATGAGATCGACCTCCGGCCTTCCCTCCAGCTTGTCGAGAAGCCGATCGGCTATTTGCGTGATCATCGGCTTCATGGCCTCAACGGTTCGGCGCTGGAACGCCTGGTCGACAAGGCCACGCAGGCGACGGTGCTCCGGGTCGTCATGGCCGAGCATATTCAGCGCCAGAAGACCGAGCGACCTCGGCAGAACTCTCAGTATCCGCGCCTGTGTCCTGCTCCCCGCGTTGGCAGGGTCGCGCGCGAAGCTCTCGTGATCCTTCAACAAGGTTGCGCAGGCGTCGTGTGTCACGGCGAGCCAGGTGCGGCCAACAATCGGCAGCCTCATGGGAACCACTGGTCCTTCGGTGCGCATGCGGTCGAGTGTAAGGAAGGGGTTTGCGTGGAAGCCCGGCGATAAGATGTCGAAATCGCGCGTCTCGACCATACCCTCACTCCAATGTCGTCAGTCCTTTATGAGGCGCTGCGCTTCGCCGGAATCCGCCTCAACCCTTCGAACGCACCGGAACGCTAGCATAAAAGATGACCGAGGGGTCGACTGATCCGAAACGGATGAAACCATATCAGCTGGCGTTCCTTGCTGTTCCAGCTACATAAATCTGGTTGGGACTGGAGCCGGTGAATTGGCGGCCGTCGAAGTCACCGTATCGGGCGGCAAGTTCCAGACCTGCTAATGCTAGGCGCAGCGGCATCTCTTGCGGAAAATAGGCGCGCAGCCGCATCGGCGCGACAGGCGGTATTTTTCGCCCCAACCCTTCGAAGCGCCATTTTAAGATCTGGACCTGCTGGACCGGGTCATAGGCAATCAGTTCCTTGTTGCCCGAGACATATGAGCGATCAGGCTCGGTTTCGCTCCGTTCAGCTGTATGGCCGCATTGCGCAAGATCGCGCATGTTTGGGTTCACGACATCGAAGGCCAACAATCCCCCCGGGACGAGATGTCTGGCAATCCTGCTTAGGCATTCAACGATGTCTTCGTTGGCTGTAATGTGAGCCAACGAATTGCAGGAGACGATCACCAAGGCGAAATACCTGCCAAGATCGAACCTGCGCATATCGCCGAGCACAAATTCCACTTTGGCGCGCTTCGCCTCAGCCTTGGCGCGAGCAGCGCGTAGCATGCGATACGAAGCATCAAGCCCGACCACCTCGTGGCCTTCAAGCGCCAGCGGTATCGTTAGTCGGCCAGTACCGCAGGCAAGCTCCAGGATCGGGTCGCCGGTGGAACATGCAAGCTTGCGGTAGAATGATTCGCACGGGCCGGGCACAACCACCGCATCGTACAATGATGGCAGGTCGTAGAGCGTCGCGCAGTGTTCTCGGCTCATTCCAAACTTCCGGTGACGATTTGGCGGCAGAAGGGAAGAAAAAACAGGTCCAGAGCTCACTCAAGCCCTTTCGTGAGTTGCACCTGTAATTGCGGACATGCCGGCTGCACGTGAGGTGCCTGCCAAAATCGGAAGACAACTTCAACCGGTACGCCGCGTCGCCTGTTGAGCACGGCGGCGATCTGTCATTTTTTCAGGATCAGCCGTTTTAAGCCAAGAGGATGGCCAAGAGTACGCGCCCTAGTTTATTGCTTTCAAGTTGCGGGGTCAGGCCTCGGCTGGCATGCCCCGGATAGTGAACTAATGTCGTGGGTTGAACCGGTCCGCCAACCGTGGAAAAGAGCGCGGATGCTAAATCAACCCCGCGTTCGTCCCCCCTCAATTGCCCGGTCCTTCTTCAGCAATGAAGCCGCGGGTGGCCTCACGCTTATGTTTGTCGCCGCTTTGGCCCTGCTGATCGCGAACTCCCCACTCGCTCCCGTCTATTTCGATGTGCTGCACCGATATGTTTTTGGGCTGTCGGTTTTGCACTGGATCAATGACGCACTGATGGCCGTCTTCTTCCTTCTGGTGGGCCTCGAAATCAAACGCGAGCTCCTGGACGGGCAATTGGCGACATGGTCGCGGCGCGCACTGCCAGGGATAGCCGCGCTTGGCGGCATGATCGTGCCGGCCGTGATCTTCGCCGCGATCAACTGGAATGAGCCGCTGAACCTCAGGGGCTGGGCCATTCCCTCCGCGACGGACATTGCCTTCGCGCTTGGGGTCCTCGCGCTCCTCGGTCCGCGTGTACCAGTTTCGCTAAAGATATTCCTCACGGCACTAGCGATTCTGGATGACTTGGGAGCAGTCGCGATAATCGCGCTCTTCTACACCGCCGAACTCTCGCCACTAATGCTAGGGCTTGCGGTCGCGACGTTGTTGGCTCTGGCGGCCCTCAACCGGTCCGGCGTGAAGCACCTTGCGCCGTATCTAATCCTTGGCTGCGCGCTCTGGTTTTTCATGCTGCAGTCGGGCGTTCACGCGACGATCGCGGGAGTCGCACTGGCGCTAACAATCCCGTTGAAAGTCTCGTCCGGAGATAGCCCGGAATCACCGCTTCACCGACTTGAACACGCCCTCAGCCCGTGGGTGGCATTTCTCATTGTTCCGATCTTCGGATTTGCCAATGCAGGGGTTTCCTTCGCCGGGGTAACTCCCGCCGCGTTGCTCGATCCGGCGCCGCTGGGTATTGCACTCGGACTCTTTGTCGGCAAACAGGTCGGCGTTTTCGGCTTCGCCTGGTTGGCCATTCGATTAGATCTGGCGGACATGCCACGCCGTGCTTCGTGGGCGCAACTCTACGGAGTGGCGGTGCTGTGCGGAATAGGCTTCACGATGAGCCTCTTTGTGGGGCTCCTTGCCTATCCGGGCTCTGCACTCCTTCAGGACCAAACGAAGATTGGAGTGCTTTTGGGATCGACGCTTGCGGGCATCGTCGGATGGCTGGTTCTGCGCGTGGCGAAGGCGAAGTTTCCAAAGGAATCTACGCACGACTGAGCCATTTTCGACGGGGGCCGCTGCGGGTGCTTGCTGTCGGCTCGTGGGAAAGCCGGGGCCTCCTTTGCCGATCCAACTTTTGCCGCAACCCGGCATGATCTGCGGCCAGCGCGGCCATGGACCGGCAAGCGCCGACCCTGGTGTGACTAGTGGTGCGAATCTGACACTTGATGCCTTGGTCGACTGCTGCGAATGTTAGCGAGCGATGGCCCCGAAACCAAGTCGAATGCGGCTAACGCCCGAGCTGGTCGCCAGAGTCCTCAGTGTGGACGATTCTCTGCCACTGCCCTTCACCGCGCCGTCCGACGCCGACCATGATGACACCGTCCGGGCGATACTGGCCGCCGCACCATCAGCTGATGAGGTCTGGCTCTTTGCCTATGGATCTCTGATGTGGAACCCGGCCTGTGATTTCGTGGAGCAGCGGGTAGGCTTCGTGACCGGGTGGCACCGCTCCTTCTGCCTCGGTTGGGACCGGTGGTTTCGTGGATCGGACAGCAAACCCGGTCTCATGTTGTCGCTCGACCGTGGCGGGCAGTGCAAGGGCGCGGTCTATCGCCTGCCGCCGGAAGCTATCGAGGCCAATCTCGGCAGGCTCTTTCGTCGTGAGATGCGCGCCAAGCCGTCCGCTCATTCGCCGCGCTGGGTGAATGTTCGCACCGAGAACGGACCGCTCCAAGCGATCACCTTTGTGATTAACCGGAACAGCGGACGCTGTGTCCGCGGGCTGTCGCTGGAACAGATCGCCGACGCGCTCGCGGTCGCGTGCGGTCCGTGGGGTTCCATGGCCGACTATCTTCACAGCACTGTCAGTCACCTTGAAGGTATGGGGATTCACGACAGCCAATTGTGGCGTTTGCAGGAGCTGGTAGCCGAACGCATCGAAGCGTCGACGGCCGAAGATCTTCCCGCGAAATGAGCCAACGGGACTCAACCCTCAGACCATGACCACTAGCGCCGGTATTTTTCCGTCTCGGCAATGAAGCGCGTGAACTCGCGCTCGAGCTCGAAGACCGCCTCGTCTTTTGTGGCGGCGTTACCGCGCTGCCCGCCATGGCGACGGAAGCGCGGATCGGAGGTCGAGATCGACCAGAACCATTAGCGGATCGTGCGTGAATCCCACGATTTGAGATGCCCGCGGTCACAGCACGTTGTAACCTCAACCGGCGCGGTGTGTTCGTACAAGCATACAGGTGAAGGAAAGCGGCAGATCACCAGCTTCTTTATCGGGGGCGACATTCCCGATCTGCACGGCATGCATCTCGCGGTGATGGATTGCAGCTTCTCGAGCATGACGCCAGGTAGATTGGGCTTTATCCGCCACAGCGCTCTTCGCTCGATTTGCGAACAGCGCCCGCGTGTTGCAACCGCGTTCTGGCGATCGACCCCGATTGACGCTGCGATCTACCGGGAATGGGTCACGCATCGCAAAATCGGCCAACTTGACCGCGCCTGCGAGATTGAACTTGCGGATGCCGAGATGAGCGACGATCGCGCGAAAATTGAAGACCGGCGTCACCGGGAAACTTCGTTGTACGTTGACAAGATCGAGGCGATCAAGACGCGGAGGCTTTTGCGGAAAGCGAACAGCCTGGACGTTCCCTATGAATACCCGAGCGAGGACAGCCCGGTTTGGGAGCGGTCCGATCAACTACATACATGGCATCTGACGACGATCGGCTATTCCCAGCTTCGAAAAGCGATCAGGCAAGAGCGCAGGGACCGGCGCGAATGGGTGATCACGTGGGCCGGCGTTATAATCGGCATCATCGGTTCGCTCACCGGCATGATGGCGGTGTGGTTAGCTGCGAGATCCTAGATTGCGGCTACGCTGCCTGCGCATTCTGTTGC
>NZ_JBVVQE010000057.1:0-46915 GCF_055811435.1 Mesorhizobium sp. WSM4837 | reverse complement strand
CACCCCCGACCTTCGGCCGGACCCTCCCCTCAAGGGGGAGGGGGACGTAGCGCTAACGAGAGAGCAGGCATGACCTCCATCGCAGCCATCTCCACCCCAACCTCCCGCCGCAAACTGGTCGGCGCCGGCCGCCGGCAGTGGGTCGGCCTGCTCTATGTCGCGCCGGCCGTCGCGCTGGTCGTCGTCTTCTTCATCATTCCGCTTGGCATGACGGCGTGGATGTCGCTGCACAACTGGCCGCTGATGGGCGCGCACTCGTTCATTGGCCTCGACAATTACTGGGCGATCCTGCGCGACACCAGGTTCTGGAACGCGCTCAAATTCACCGGCTACTATACGGTGATCGTCACCATCGCGATCTTCGTCGTCGCCTTTCCGCTGGCGCTGTTCATCGAAAGGCCGCGGCCGCTGACCGGCTTCTACCGGACGTCGTTCTTCATGCCGGCCGTCATCGGTTTTGCCTCGGCCAGCCTGCTGTGGTCGTGGCTGCTCAATGTCGATTCCGGCCTGTTCAGCCCGGCCGCCTTCGAGCTCGGCCTGACCGAAAGGAAGGTCAACCTGCTGGCGACGTTCCAGCCGGCGTTCTGGTCGATCATCGCCATGGTCGTCTGGAAGGTGGCGGGTTTTACCATGATCATCCTGATGACCGGCCTGCAATCGATTCCGCCGGATCTGCAGGAGGCGGCGATGATCGACGGGGCAGGGCCGCTGGCGCGGTTTCGCGCCATCACCCTGCCGCTGATGCGCCGCACGCTGGCGCTGGCGCTGATCCTGTCGGTTGCCGGCTCGGTGCTCGCCTTCGACCAGTTCTACATCATCCTGCGCGGCGGGCCGCGCAACCAGACGCTGACCGCCGTCTACTGGATTTTCAACCAGTCGTTCGTGTCGTTCAAGCTCGGCTACGGCGCCGCCCTGTCGATGGTCCTGCTGGTCATCTTGGTCGCGCTCAGCCTGATCCAGCTGCGGTTGCTGCGCCAACCGGAGGGCGTTGACTGATGGCGCAGGCACGAAGCCGCAAACGCCGCATCGGCATGCAGATCGCCGAGCACGCGACGGGCATCATCGCCTCGCTGCTGTTTCTGGCGCCGATCGTCTGGACCGTGCTTTCGGCCTTCAAGCCGGCACAGGAATCGCGCCTGCCGCCGCTGCCGCCCTGGCCGACGACGGGTTTTTCGGTCGAGAATTATGCCACGCTCAACACCTTTGGCGATGGCCTCTGGCTGCCGGCGCAAAACAGCATCTATGTCTCGGTCATGACGGTGGTGCTGTCGGTGATCGTCAGCGTGCTGGCCGGCTACGGTTTCTCGCGCTTCCGCTTTCCGCTGAAGAACCTGCTCTTCGTCCTTATCCTGTCGACGATCATGATCCCGTTCCAGTCGATCCTGACGCCGATCTTCCTGGTGCTGACCAAGATCGGCCTGCACAACACGCTGACCGGCCTGGTTTGCGTCTATGTCACGCTGCAGCTGCCGTTCTCGATCTTCATGATGCGCAACGCTTTCGACGCGGTGCCGCGCGAGATCGAGGAGGCGGCCCGCATGGACGGCGCCAACAATGTCACCATGCTGCTGCGGGTGATGCTGCCACTGGTCTGGCCGGGCATCGTCACCATCGCGCTGTTCGCGTTCCTCGGCGCCTGGAACGAGTTTCTGGCGGCGCTGGTGCTGATGACCGACCAGTCCAAATTCACGCTGCCGATCATGATGACGGCGCTGCAGTCGGGCCGCTTCGGCGCCATCGACTGGGGCGCGGTGCAGGCCGGGGTAACCGTGATGATGGTGCCATGCCTGGTGCTGTTCCTGCTGCTGCAGCGCTTCTACATCCGCGGCCTCATGGCAGGGGCCGTGAAGTGACCAATCGAACCGAACCGGAGTAAATTGATGACCGCATCGCAATCCGCCAAGCCGGCTGCCGAGCTGGACCAAACCGGCAAGTCGGACAAGCCAAAACGCGCCTTCCGCCCGCTGCCGGTGCCGCAGGTCGATGTGCGCGGCTTCTGGGGCGACCGTGCCGATGCCGTCGCCACCACGACCGCCGGCATCCTCTATGATCGCTGCGTCGAGGCGCGCATGCTCGAGCAGATCGATCCGGATCGGCCATCGCCGGGCGTCGTCATTCCGTTCCACTCACCTTCGCCGGACGAAGCAGCCACCGCCGGCAACGAATTCACAGGATCGACGGTGACGACCCAAATGTTCTGGGACTCCGACTGGGGCAAGACCATCGAGACCGCCGCCTACTCGCTGTACCGCCGCCGCAATGACGCGCTGGAGAAGAAGATCGACGCCGTCATCGACATGTACGCCAAGCTGCAGCAGCCCGACGGTTATCTGTCGAGCTGGTACCAGCGCATCCAGCCGGGCTTGCGCTGGACCAATCTGCGCGATTGCCACGAGCTCTATTGCGCCGGCCATCTGATCGAGGGCGCGGTCGCCTACTTCCAGGCGACGGGAAAACGCAAGCTGCTCGACATCATGTGCCGCTATGCCGACCATATCGCCGAGACCTTCGGCGCCGAGCCCGGCAAGAGGAAAGGCTATTGCGGCCATGAGGAGATCGAACTGGCGCTGGTCAAGCTCGCGCGGGTCACCGGCGAGCAGAAGTACATGGACCTGGCAAAATACTTCATCGACCAGCGCGGCCTTGAGCCGCATTATTTCGACGAGGAGGCGCGTGCCCGCGGCGCCGACCCAAAAGCCTATCATTTCAAGACCTACGAATACAGCCAGTCGCACAAGCCGGTGCGCGAGCAGGACAAGGTCGTCGGCCATGCGGTGAGGGCGATGTATCTCTATTCCGGGATGGCCGATATCGCGACCGAATATGGCGACGACACGCTGCGGGCGGCGCTCGACCGGCTGTGGGACGACCTCACCACCAAGAACCTCTACATCACCGGCGGCCTCGGGCCGTCGTCGCACAATGAGGGCTTTACATCAGACTACGACCTGCCCAACGAAACCGCTTATGCCGAGACCTGCGCTTCGGTCGGACTGGTGTTCTGGGCGAGCCGCATGCTCGGCATGGGCCCCAATGCGCGTTACGCCGACATGATGGAGCGGGCTCTCTACAACGGCTCGATTTCGGGCCTGTCGCTCGACGGCTCGCTGTTCTTCTATGAAAATCCGCTGGAAAGCCGGGGCAAGCACAACCGCTGGAAATGGCACCGCTGCCCGTGCTGCCCACCCAATATCGGCCGCATGGTCGCCTCGATCGGCAGTTATTTCTACGGCCTGTCCGGCGATGCCCTTGCCGTCCATCTCTATGGAAACAGCACGGCTCGTTTCGATATCGCAGGAACGCAAACGGAGCTGCGCCAGACCAGCAACTATCCATGGGACGGCGCGGTCTCGATCACGATCGAGCCCGAGGCGCCGACGACATTTACCTTGCACCTGCGCCTGCCGGCCTGGTGCCGCAAGGCGGCGCTCAAGGTGAACGGGGAGGCGGTCGATCTGCAGGCGGTCACCAGCGACGGCTATGCCGCGATCCGGCGCGAATGGCGCAAGGGCGACCAGGTCGAGCTCGACCTCGAAATGGCCATCGACCGGCTCTATGCCAACCCGCAGGTGCGGCAGGATATCGGCCGCGTCGCGCTTGCCCGCGGCCCGCTGATCTATTGCGTCGAGGAGACCGACAATGCCGGCCAGCTGCACCGCATCGCCTTGCCGCCGACAGCCGAGATCGAGGCGCATCAGCAGCCGAACCTTTTGGGCGGCGTCGTGACGCTTTCGGCTGTTGCCAGGAAAGAGAAGTTTGAAGACTGGGACAACGGCCTCTACCGCCCCGAACCGCCGGCGGTTGAAGAGTCAAAAATCACCGCTGTGCCGTATTTTGCCTGGGACAACCGCGATCCCGGCGAGATGCTGGTCTGGCTGAGAGACTCGTGATCCGTGGACGAAGATGATGCCGCCGACGACAGGGATGTCTTGAATTTGCCCCGGCGGCGCTAATTTAGAGGGGAGAGTGGCGCTAGCCACTCGAATGGGTGGAGGCAGAGTTGGCGCTCGAAGATGTCGCGCGTCCGAGCGCTGGTGCTCGCGCCATGGTCATGACCGTCGCGGCGGTGCCGTTGCTGTTCGTGATCGGTGGACTGGCCATCCGCTATGCGGCTTTTGCTTCGGTGTCGGAGGAAACAGGTTTCGCGGCTTATGCCCGTGCGCTGTGCCGGTGGGATTGCGCCTGGTACATTGGCATCAGCGAACAGGGCTATGAGCGTTTTCCCATTCCAAACCACAGCAATGTCGGTCGCTGGAGCTTCTTCCCGCTCTATCCGATGCTGGTGGCGGCGATCCGGTTTGTTTTCCCATACCCTACGATACTGATCGCGACGGTCACCTCGATTGCCTGCAGCTACGCCGCCTGTCTGGTGGCGTGGCCGCTGCTCGAGAACAACATGCGGGCCTATGTGCTGTATTGCGCGTTTCTGCTCAGCGGCCCGTTCTCGTTCCACTTCACGACCTTCCTGAGCGAACCGCTTTTCGTGCTGCTGACCTCGTGCGTTTTTCTGGCGCTCAAGCGCTCCAGCTATCTCGCCGCGGGCGTTTCATCCGCGCTGCTGTCGGCGACCAGGCTGGTCGGGGTCTTCGTCGTCTTTGCAACCGTTATTCAAATGTTCAGCGAGCACCGCCGGCAGGGCGGATCGGCGCTGTCTTTCCCGCGTTGGCTGCTTGGCCGACCGGATCTGCTGGTCGCTGTCCTCATCTCGCCTGCCGGTTTGTTCGCTTACATCCTGCTCCTGTACCTCACCGTCGGAGACGGCTTTGCATTCCTGCACGTCCAGCGCGCGTTCGGACGGGTGGCGGGCAATCCGCTGGTCTTCCTGTGGGACGGGCTCTCAGCTGTTCCGACCACCGGATGGCTGCCCACGGCGCCGCAATGGAGCGCGCTCTCCGCGATCGCCGGGCTGGCGCTGTCGGCCGGTCTGGCGGCTCGCAGGCAATATGGCGCGGCACTCTTCTGCGCGCTCTGCATCATCCTGCCGCTGATCACCAACCTGGCCTCGATGGTCAGATATGTGATTGGGCTTGCGCCCCTGACAATGTTGCTCGTCGTCCTGTTGTCGGCGTCAAGGCTCATTTGGCTCGCGGCTTTGGTTCTCTTCCTTGGCGCCTGTTATTTGATGACTGTGGCGTGGATCGGAGGCTATCTTGCCCTGGTCTGACATTCCGGCCCCGTATCGGCGCGCCGCCTCGCTTGGCGGCTACGCGCTTGCGGCAGTTCTGGCCGGGTCCGAGATCGTCATCCTAGCGCTTGCTCTCAATCCGAACGTCAACGCCGATTACCGCGCCTACTACATCGATCAGACGACGACCTGCCTCAATCGCGATGCGACCGGCAGCTACACACTTGGCCAGACGGTGTCGTTCCGGAGCGACGGCGCCAAACGGGCAGCCAGCATAAAGGTCTGCGGCTGGTCGGGGTCGGCAGGCGACGGCACCCATTCGCTAGGCGAGACCTCGCGGCTTCGCGTGAAGATACCGCCGCTCCGCGACAGCCTGATGGCCACGCTGCAAATGGCCGCCGTCATTCGTCCACCGCAGATCACGCAAAGGGTGGTGATCTCGGTGAACGGTGTTCGGGTGCATGCGGAGACGCTGTCTGGCAAAGAACCACGAACGGTCTCGTTCGTCGTTCCACCGGCGGCTCTCGGCAAGGCCGATACACTCGAAATCGCCTTCGACTATCTCGACGGCATTCCGCCGACTCCGGCCGCCAGCGACATCTACAAGCGCTCCATCAAGCTGGTGTCGTTGCGGCTGGATGCGATTTGAGATCACGCTCTGCGGCCGCCATGATCAAGCTGGCGAAGCGCGTGAGATCCACATTGCCGCCACTGACGATGACACCGATGCGCTGGCCTCGCAGGCTTTGCGATTCACTGCGAACCGCCGCCGCTGCAAGGCAACCGGTGGGTTCGACCACGATTTTCATGCGCTCGGCGAAAAAATGCATCATTTCGATGAGCGCGTCGTCGCTGACCGTGGTGATAGCGGCAACCTTGTCGCGGATGACAGGAAAATTATGCGCGCCCAGATGGGTGACGACCGCGCCATCGGCGATGGATTTCGGCACTTCGATGGTGACGACCTCACCCCGGGCGAGGGATTGCTGACCATCATTGCCGGCCTCCGGTTCAACCCCGACGACCCGGCAGGCGGGCGCGCATTCCGCCGCCGCCAGTGCGGCGCCGGCGAGCAGGCCGCCACCGCCAAGGCAGACATAAAGGGCATCGAGCGAGCCGGCCTCCTGGATAAGTTCAAGTGTCGCCGTGCCTTGCCCGGCAATCACATCGGGGTGGTCGTAGGGTGGAATGAGGGCGGCTCCCCGCTCGGCGGCGATCCTGCCGCCAATCTCTTCGCGGTTCTCGCTGTAGCGGTCGTAGAATATCACTTCGGCGCCATAGCCGCGGGTGGCACGCACCTTCAGCTCGGGCGCATCCCTGGGCATGATGATCGCTGCCTTCACGCCATTGATCGCGGCCGCATAGGCCAGCGCCTGCGCATGATTGCCCGAAGAATAGGCCACCACTCCCCGTGCCCGCACCGAAATATCCAAGGCCAGAAGCGCGTTCATGGCGCCGCGGAACTTGAAGGCGCCGCTACGCTGGAAGTTCTCGCACTTGAAGAACACCTCGGCGCCGGTGAGCTCGTTGAAGGTGCGCGAGGTCAGCACCGGCGTCCGGTGGGCCAATCCGGCGAGGCGCGCCGCGGCGGTCAGAACATCGTCGAATGTCGGGATATTGAGGGGCATTGCGGGTCGCCTTCTTCACTTTGCCGATGGTGGGCCGGCCGATGGGCTGGCTTGTCTGCGACGATACGTGTTTGCGCGAACCGGCGAGCGCATTCGATGGGAAGCTCGGCGCAACATTCGCCCGAATGACGGGCGACAAACCGCAGGAAATGCGGCTCGTTGGCCAACACCGCTGTCTTCCCCCGAGAACCGCTGGCTAGAATGAGGGAAAGCCGGGGAGATGTCATGTCCGTCACCGCAGACGAGTCGCAGCTGCTGCTGCTTGCAGGCGATCAGGTCGCGCCGCTGTTGGAGCCGGATGCCGTGCTCGATGCCGTGCGGCGGTCCTTCGAGCTTCACAGTGCGCGCGAAGGCAGGGTCTTTCCGCTTGTGCGCGAGAAGCTGCATACCGGCGGCATTTTCGGTATCAAGTCGGGCGACGTGCCGAAAGCCGATCTTCTGGGCTTCAAGGCAGCGGGCTTCTGGCCAGCCAACCGCGAGGTCGGCAAGGAGCCGCATCAGGCGACCATCGTGCTCTTCGACCCGCATACCGGGCGTCCCTTGTGCATCATCGACGGGAACGCCATCACCACCTTGCGCACAGGGGCGGCTGGCGCCATTGGCCTGACCCTGCTGGCCCGCCCCGAAAGCCGGTCGATCTGCATTTTCGGCACCGGCACCCAGGGCCGGATCCAGCTGCGCCTGACCCTGCGTGCCATGCCCGGTCTGGACACCATCCATTACCTGACGGCGGACGGCCGGCCCGACGCGGCGTTCGAGGCGGCATTCGAGGATTTCGCGCCGGCCCATTCGAACCAAGCCGCCAAAGCTGTCGGCTCGAGCGATATCATCATCACCGCGACCCCCGGCAGCAGACCGCTGTTTCCGCCAGAAGCGGTGCGGCCCGGCACGCACATCAACGCCGTGGGTGCCGATACGCAAGGCAAGCGGGAACTGCCTGACGGCCTGCTGCGCCGGGTACGGCTCTTTGCCGACGACTGCGAACAATCGGCCGCTGTCGGCGAAGGCCAGTGGGACACCGGCTGCCGGGCAATCGAAATCGGCGATCTTCTGACCGGAAAAATTCCGTTCACGCGCGATGCCGCCGACATCACGGTCTTCGACATGACCGGGCTCGCGCTGCAGGATCTGACGGTCGCGGATATGCTCTGGCGACAGGCCAGGAGCCGGGGCACGGGAACGCGCGTGCCATGGCGCTGGTAACGCGGGAGAAACAGGCAATGACGACCAAGACCATCCATTTGTTCAACGCGCAGAGCGGCATATTCGCCGCCATTTTGCTACAGGACGAGGTCGATGTGGCTCCTTTCGGCGAAACCCCGAAGATCGGCCATCTCGTTCGCATCGGACCAAATGCTCCTGCTCTCGATCATCTGGATATCGCCATCGGCGACGCGGTCGCCGAAAAACAGGAACGATAGGTCGGGGTCGCACCGTTTGGATGTCCAGACCAACTCGTCGGCGTCGGGGCGACTCTGGTGGATGGCCAGGGCCCATTGACCAGTGATGGGAGTCAGCGATTTGCATAACGATGGTATGTTGGACGTAGCGCCAAGGCCGGAATAATCTCGCCCGATGCCGCATCAGCCTGTCGCTCCGACCAAACGTCGTTTCGCCCGCTCGATGCGGCGCGAGCCAACAGAGGCGGAGGACCGCCTGTGGCACGAACTGCGCGGACGCAGGCTCGATCGCATCAAATTCCGGCGTCAGGCTCCCATCGGCAAATTCATCGCCGATTTCGTTTGCGTCGAGGCCAGGCTGATCGTCGAGATCGACGGCAGCCAGCATGCCGATTCGAACCACGATCGGGAGCGAGACGCCGAATTGAAGGCGAGGGGCTTTCGTGTGCTGCGCTTTTGGAACGACGACGTGCTGCGGGATTTGAACGCCGTCTGCGAGACCATCATCGCTTATGTCCGCGATGAGAGTTTGCAGCCGTGGCGGTAATGGCGCGGTCTTGCCTTCTCCCCCTGTGGGAGAAGGTGGATTGGCGCGCAGCGCCAAGACGGAAGAGGGGTGTTGGACGGAGCGCCGTCCGTGCCAAGATGGAGCACCCCTCATCCGGCCGCTTCGCGGCCACCTTCTCCCACAAGGGGAGAAGGGAAAGCGCGGCATTCCGCGCCTTGGCCAAGCCGCATACTGGGTCGGTATCTTTCCGAGCTCGAGCGGGGCGAAGCGGCTGCGACGCCCGAGGCCCGGATTGAAGGCGTTTGCCGCGAACTGGCGGTCGTGGACGCGGTGAAGCTGTGTGCCTGAAGCGCGCCTGTATGTATTGGATGCTGGAAGAGGGTGCGGCGGCGGCGACTGCATCGGCGAGAGCGGTCATCAAACGGTCCAGATCGCGCCTGAGCCCGTAGGTAACGATCGCTCAGCGCCCTTTGCTGTCGCCAGCGGTCGATCGCATCAGAAGGCGCCGACTTCCATTTTGGATCTGTCCGCGAAGCGTGACAGGCGGAATGGCGTCGGATCGACGCTTGCCGCGTCACCGGCGACCAGATCCGCCGCCAGATGGCCAATGCCGGGGCCGGCGCCGAAGCCGTGTCCGGAACAGCCTGCGGCGACGAACGCTCCGCCGATGCTGTCCACCGCCGAAATCACAGGTACTGCGTCCGGTGTGAAGTCGATATACCCGCCCCAGGAGGACACGATGCCGGCATCGGCAATGGCGGGGAAGAGGGCCCTTATCTGCGTCATGATGCTTGCCGCCATTCGCTTGTCCGGAGCGGGATCGAGGACGCGGATGCGCTCAAACGGGGTCGGCCTGTCGAGACGCCAGCGACCGAGTGTTTCCGGGCCTGCGAAGAACGAGCGACTTACGCCGATCTCGACGGCCTTCAGCCGTTTGATGAACATCGGCAGAAACGGGCGGGCATAGCGGATCCCCTGCGGCGTGATCTCGAGCGTCGCCCTGCCGCTGGCGGCTATCGTGTAGCTGCCGTCGATCCGGCGCGTCAGGGCACCGTCAGAGGTAAAGATTGCCCCGCCAAAATCCGGTGCAGGACCGGTCCGCAAGGTGGTCTGACGGACGCTGGCTTGCGGCAGCGAAACCGCATGCATGCGCAGGAAAGCAGAAGCCCAGGCGCCGGCGGCGCACAGCACCGCGTTGGTGCGGATCAGGCCTTTCTCGGTGACGACGCCGCTCACTTGCCCATTGGTGATATCCAGGCCGCGTGCCGCGCAGTTCTGATGAATGGTCGCGCCACGCTTGCGGGCGCCCTCGGCGATCCGCGGGGCGGCTAGCCAGGACTCGGCCTTGCCATCGTCTGCCGCGTGGACGCCGCCCAGCCATTTGCGGCCGCCAGCCGCGGGAACGGCGGCAGTGGCCTCGTCGGCCGTAAGCATCCGCGTCTTGACGTCGAACCGCCGCGCAACCGCGCGCCACTTGTCCCATTCGGCGAGCTGCTTTGGATCGTCCGTTGCATAGATGAGCCCGCAACGGCGGAAGCCAAGGTCGTGCCCGATCTCTTCGGTCAGCTCTTCCCACAGCCGCAGCGCCAGATTGGCAAGCGGCAATTCACGTGCATCGCGGTTCTGCCGGCGGCACCAGCCCCAGTTCCGGCTCGACTGTTCGCAGCCGACATAGCCCTTTTCGATCAGCGCCACCGACAGGCCGCGCCGCGCCAGGAAATAGGCCGCGCTGGCGCCGACAATCCCGCCGCCGATCACCACGACGTCCGCTGACCTGGGCAGCGTTTCATCGCTGCTGATGTGGTGGATTAAAGGGGACATGGCGGCCTCGGCAATCAATGATAGCTCGCAGTATCGGCGACCGGCGCCGCAGAATGCACTGACTGCAGCGGCATTTTGGTATTTTGCACCGAATCTCGCCGGCATTCGGCGAGTGGCGCGGAAGAGGCGGTTCTATCGTCCTGTCAGTCTTCCCACTCCAACAGTCCTGGTGCTCATGAACACCCAGTCCGTCACATTCGAACCTTTTGAAGCGCACCATCTTGAGGAAGCGACGGACCTGTCGCGAGCGGCCGGCTGGCCGCACCGGAAGGAAGACTGGGCCATGATCTGGTCCCTGAGCGAAGGTCAGGTCGCCTTGGAAGGCGGCAGGGTGGTGGGAACCGCCTTCATGACCCCTTTCGGAAGAACCTGCGCAACTCTCAACACCATCATCGTCGATGAGGCAATGCGTGGTCGCGGGCTGGGACGGCGGCTGACCACCAAATATCCCGGGTTCCACGAACGCACGCATCTTTGCCCTGGCCAGCCAGGCCCTCGGCTGAGGCCAACTCAGAAGACCATGGATCAGGTGGAGCGGTCGCCGTGCTCGCCGGGTCCTCGCTGCGCAAAAACCCATCGGTCGAGCATGAGAAGATTGACCGCCGGAACAAGCAGGCATGTAACCACAATGGCAATGATCGGCGGCAGGCCGAGTTTCGCCGTCAAAAGCGCCGGCGCCGCGTAAGCCACGGCAAAGCCTGTCGCCGTCAGCAGGAGAAAACGCCCAGCTTCCGATCGATGCGATCCATTCGACATGAAGGTTATCGATTTATGGGCGAAATATGAAAACACGGCAGCCGCCGCATAAGCCGCGAGCGACGCCTGGACCGGCGAAAGGCCAATCCATTTCGATTCGACCAAACCGATAGCCAGGGCAGCATACAGGATTGTCGCGGCGATGCCGACCAACCCGAAGCGCGCCAGCAGCTTCAGCCCGGCACCGGCAGTCGAACGGTCCTCAGACATGCGCGCTGCACGCATACTGGGCCCCGAGCGGCAGAGGCGCGAGCAGGCGCTCGACTCGTCTCGCGAAGGACCTGGCCGACGGCAGCAGCAGGAAGTGCTCGGATCGGATATCCTGAAAACCCGTCTCCTGAAAAAGCGACCTTGCTTTGGCGGCGTTGAGCAGGACCGCGTCCTGGTCGAACGGACACCGCAACACCGCGAGACGCGTCAGCGGATTATAAGGGTTGTGCTCGATGATGCAGGCGACGCCGCCCGGCCGCACGACGCGCCGCATTTCCCGGAAGAAGTCGAGCCAGGAGGCGGGCGGAACGTGATGGACGACGCAACTGGCGAAAGCCAGATCGAACGCGCCGTCGCCATAAGGCAGGCGCGGCGTTGTGCAGGCCCGGTAGCTCACACACGGATTGTCCTGGCTGGCGCGCAGGATCGATTGTTCCGAAACGTCGCAGCCATCCAGGCTCTCGAACGCGCCTTCGAGATAAGGGTGGAGCGACCCGACGCCGCAGCCGATATCCAGTGCCCGCACCCCGCCCTGTCGAAGCCCACGCTCGACGGCGAGACGCCGCAGCAGGTCGGCCTTGGCGATCAGAAAAAAGTCGTGCCCGAGTCCGGAAAACCGGATGGATCCTGCGACCGCCTCGCCATAATTCGATTTATAGCTGTCGAAGAGTTCGGCCATCAGCCGAGGCTCCGTTCCTGGGTTTTCGAAACGGTCGACGGCTCTCACTGGCGGCACGCATCGCCTTGTCGAAGCCGGCGACCCGATCGATCACGTAAAGCGGACGGCGTTTCACCTCGGCGTGGATGCCGCCGACATAGAGCCCGACCACGCCGGTCATGAAAAGATTGATGCCGCAAAGCAGCGAAACGATCACCACGGTGGATGTCCAGCCGGCAATGATGCCGGTTTCAAAAATCCAGGCGAAGATGGCGTAAATGCCGAACAACACCGCAAGCGCGGAGATCGCCAATCCGCCCCACAGCGCCATGCGCAGCGGCTTCTCGGAGAAGCTTACGATGCCGTGAACGGCAAGGTGCATCATCTTCCAGAATGGGTATTTGGTCTGGCCAAGCGTCCGCGCCGGGCGTTCGAAAGGCACCGCTGTCTGCTTGAACCCCATCCAGGCGAACATGCCCCTGACGAAACGGTCGTGTTCGGGCATTTGCTTGAAGGTTTCCAGAGCCTTGCGCCCGACCAGGCGAAAATCGCCGACGTCGCGGGGGATGTCGACCGACGTCATCTTCTCCAGCAGGCGGTAGAAGAGACTCGCCGTAATGCGCTTGAACCAGGATTCGCCCTCACGCTTGACACGGCGGGCATAGACGATCTCGAAGCCTTCCTTCCACTTCGCCACCAGATCGAGGACCACCTCCGGCGGGTCTTGCAGGTCGGCATCCATGACGATGACGGCATCACCCGCAGCCGCATCCATGCCGGCCGTGATCGCGACCTGATGGCCGAAATTGCGGGAAAGCTCGATCAGCCGGAAGCGCGGCTCGACGGCGACGACGTTGCGAAGGTATTCGACGCTCCCATCGAGGCTTCCGTCATCGACGAAGATCGCCTCAGTCTCGCCGTCCAGCCGGCCGATCAGCGAACTGATCCGCTCGATCAGTCGCGGCAGCACCTGTTCTTCATTGTATATGGGAAGGACCAGCGAGTACCGCGGCGGCGACACGTTCACCGCAGTCCTGATGCTTTGGATCACAGGGTCTCGCATGCCGTTGAAAATGGAACGCAAGCTACAAAGTTCCAAGGCCATACAAGAAATCGCTAAATTTAGCGGTTTCGGGCAGATGCTGATCATGCGTGGAAAGGAACACAGGCGTTACCGCAATCGAACGTCCACTTGTGGTCGGAGCACGGCGTCAATGGGCTATCGCCCGTTCCAAACCGCCGCGAAGCAACCTTTGAGGACCCGCTTCGATCATGCCGCCCAAAAACGGGTGTCTGCCGGCCGATCTGCCCCGCTTGCCACTTCTGCCATTGCACAAGCCACATCAGAACAATAGATGGTGCGGAGCGGCCGCCCCTTATGTCAGGCGGAAAAACAGGACTATGCGCATGACCGATACGCTGGACTCAGCGAAATTGACCGACCGGGTCGCGGCCCTGGTCGAGGCTGCCAAACGGGCCGGCGCCGACGCCGCCGACGCGGTTGCGGTGCGCGGCCGTTCGACCGGCGTGTCGGTGCGGCTTGGCAAGGTCGAGGGCACCGAGGCGTCCGAGAGCGAGGATGTCTCGCTGCGCGTCTTCGTCGGCAAGCGGGTGGCGAGCGTCTCGGCAACCGCTGCCGCCGACCCGAAAGCGCTAGCCGAGCGCGCCGTGGCGATGGCGAAAGTCTCGCCGGAAGATCCCTACCAGGGCCTCGCCGATCCGGCCTTGCTGGTCAAGAAGCCGCGCGACCTCGATCTGTTCGATCCGACGGAAGTCTCGGCCGACCAGTTGAAGGAAGCGGCGCTGGCCGCGGAAGCGGCGGCCCTTGCCGTCAAGGGCGTTACCAATTCGGCCGGCAGCGGCGCCAGCGCCGGGCTTGGCGGGCTGGTGCTCGCCACCTCGCACGGCTTTGTCGGCCACTATGTCGCCTCGCGCTTTTCGCGCTCGACCAGCGTCATCGCCGGCGAGGGCACCGGCATGGAGCGCGATTATGAATTCTCCTCGCGCCAGCATTTCTCCGATCTCGACGCACCCGAAGACATCGGCCGCAAGGCCGGCGAACGCGCCGCGCGGCGCGTCGGCGCGCGCAAGGCGGCGACCGGGCCGGTCGATGTGGTGTTCGACCCGCGCGTCGCCCGCGGCATCGCCGGCCATCTCGCCGGCGCCATCAATGGCGCTTCCGTCGCGCGCAAGACCAGCTTTCTGCGCGACATGATGGGCAAGCAGGTGGCGGCGGCCGCGATCACCGTCACCGACGAGCCGCTCCGGCTCCGTGGCCAGGCGTCGCGTCCGTTCGACGGCGAAGGCATCGAGGGCGAAAAGCTGCTCATGGTCGAGAAGGGCGTTTTGAACCACTGGTTCCTGTCGACCTCAGTCGCGCGGGAATTGGGGCTGACCACCAACGGGCGCGGCTCGCGCAACGGCTCCTCCGTCTCGCCGTCATCGACCAATCTTGCCATCGAGCCGGGCGAGCGGACGCCCGAGGACCTCATCAAGTCGCTCAAATCAGGCTTTTACGTCACCGAAGTGTTCGGCCAGGGCGTCGACATGGTGACTGGCGAGTACAGCCGCGGCGCTTCCGGCTTCTGGATCGAGAATGGCGAGCTCGCCTATCCGGTTGCGGAAGTGACCATTGCCTCGAACCTGAAGACGATGTTCCTCAACATGGTTCCGGCGAGCGATCTCGATCGCAATTTCGGCACCGCCGCACCATCGCTGCTGATCGAAGGCATGACCCTTGCCGGAGCTTGACCAGGTCGCCTCCGCCGCCGGGGCTCGTGAGGATCTGCCGCTGCTGCGCGACGCTGCCCGCGAGGCGGGCGCCATCGCCATGCGCTATTTCGGCAACAATCCGCAAGTGTGGATGAAGGGCGGCACATCACCGGTGAGCGAGGCCGATCACGCCGCCGACGCCTATCTGCACCAAACCTTGCTTGCAGCGCGGCCGGACTATGGCTGGCTGTCGGAGGAGACGGCCGACGATCCGGCAAGGCTTGCCGCCCGCCGCACCTTCGTCGTCGATCCGATCGACGGCACGCGCGGCTTCCTCGAAGGCCTGCGCTCCTGGTGCGTCAGCGTCGCGGTGGTCGAGGACGGCCGCACTCTTGCCGGCGTGCTCGAATGTCCTGCCACGGAGGAGACCTATTGGGCGCTGCCAGGTGAGGGGGCGTTCCTGAATGGCCGTCGCATTGCCGTGCGCCGCCCGGCAGCGATGGTCGAAATTGGCGGGCCGAAGCCATTGATCGCCCTGATGCCGGCGCAATGGCAGGGGCGGCTGAGCCGCGTGCCCTATATTCCCTCGCTCGCCTATCGGCTGGCGATGGTCGCCAATGGCAGGCTCGACGCGACCTTCGTCAAACCCAGCGCACATGACTGGGACATCGCCGCGGCGGATCTCATTCTGCACGAGGCCGGCGGCGCATTGCTCGACCAGAAGGGCCGCGCACCGCGCTATGCCGGCGAAGTCATCCAGCACGGCGCGCTGGTTGCCGGCAGCGGCGAACTGCTCGCCGTCCTCTCCGCCGTCGTCGCAGGGCTGGACGGCTGAACGTATCATCAATGGTTCCAAAGTCGGCGGCTTTGGTCTAGACCTGTCACAAACTCACGATATGTGAAGGACCGACATGACCGCGGAAGACGGAAAGAAGCAGCTTTTGCACCTGGTGTTCGGCGGCGAACTGAAGACGCTTGGCGGGACAGAATTCCGTGATCTCGAGACGCTCGATATCGTCGGCATCTATCCGGATTATCAATCCGCGCAAACGGCGTGGAAAGCCAAGGCCCAAGCCAGCGTGGACAATGCCCACATGCGTTATTTCGTCGTTCACCTGCACCGGTTGCTCGACCCCGAAAACAAGCCTGCCGGTTGACATGGATGGATCATGAAGGCGTGAAAGGGCCGGCCACGAGGTCCGCGGCAAGGCGGCGTCGCGGTGGCACCCCGAAGACATTCTGGCGCAAGATACGCGAACCGCTGGCGCAATCGCGATTCGTCAAGATCGCGATCGCCAGCCTGTTTGCGCAGTTCGTTCGCCTCGTCCGCCTGACCAATCGTGCTGTCGACGGATCGGCGCAGATGTCGGGCGGCGCCTACGCGCAGTTCGAACCCGCCATCATCGCGCTGTGGCACGGCCAGCATCTTCTGACTCCGGCCTACTATCCCGGGGGACGGCCAGTGGTCGCCATGGTGTCGCGTAGTGCCGATGCCGAGCTCAACGCACTGATGATCGAGAAATTCGGGATCGAGGCGGTGCGCGGCTCGGGTGGACGCGAAGGCTCGAAGCGTCGCGACAAGGGCGGCGCCAAAGCGCTGATCGCCCTGAAAAAGTCACTCGCCACCGGCAAGAACGTCGCCATGATCGCTGACATTCCTCATGGCACGCCGCGCGACGCCGGGCTTGGCATCGTTCTCCTGGCGCGGCTTTCGGGCCGGCCGATCCTGCCCGCCGCAATCGCCACCAGCCGCCGCAAGGTGCTGGAGCGCAGCTGGGACAAGACCACGATCAATCTGCCGTTCGGCCGCTCCTCGATCGTGCTTGGAGCGCCGGTGTTCGTTCCGGCCAATGCCGACGAGGCTGAAATGGAACGCAAGCGCCAGGAGGTCACGGCCGCGCTCAACGCCGCGACCGCCGAGGCCTACCGCCTCGTGGATGGCCCAAAATGAGCGAGCGCTGGGCGCGCACTTTCCTGACGGCGTATCGTTTCGCAGGCGCAACCGCCTATCCCCTGGTCGGGCCCTATGTCGCCTGGCGCACCTCCAGAGGCAAGGAGGACCGAATTCGCCGGCGCGAGCGCTATGGCATCGCCGGGCGCGAGCGCCCCGAAGGGCCGGTGATCTGGATCCATGCGGCGAGCGTCGGCGAGACGATCGCCGTCGTGCCGCTGGTCGAGAGCATCCTCGATTACGGCGTCAACATCGTGCTGACGACGGGGACCGTCACCTCCGCTCAGGTTGCCGAGGAACGGCTCGGCGACCGCATCATCCACCAATACGTGCCGCTCGACCTCAAGCCGGCGGTCAGCCGCTTCCTCGACCATTGGCGGCCGGATCTGGCGATCATCGCCGAATCGGAGATCTGGCCGATGACCATCCTCGAGCTCGGCGCACGGCGTGTGCCGCAGGTGCTGGTCAATGGCAGGCTGTCGGACCGTTCGTACAAATCCTGGAAGAAGCGCGCCAACATCGCCGAGGCGCTGTTCGAGAATCTCGCCCATGTTGTCGCCCAGTCGGATGTCGACGGCGAGCGCTTCCTCTCGCTCGGCGCCCGGCCGGTCACCGTATCCGGCAATCTCAAGGTCGACACCACGCCGCCGCCGGCCGATGAAAGGGCGCTGTACACGCTGAAGCGCCAGATCGGCGCCCGCCCGACCTGGGCGGCGATCTCGACCCATGACGGCGAGGAGGCGGTCGCCGCAGAGGTTCACGCGATGCTGCACAAGCGTCACCACGGTCTTTTGACGATCGTCGTGCCGCGCCATCCCGATCGCGCCGAAGCACTTGCCGCGCAGATTTCCGGCATGGGCCTGAAACTCGCTCGGCGCAGCAAGGGCGACCGGATCATCGCCGATACGGACATTCTGCTCGGCGACACGATGGGCGAGATGGGGCTTTATCTCCGGCTGACAGAGATCGCCTTCGTTGGCCGTTCGCTCACCTCGGAGGGCGGCCAGAACCCGCTGGAGCCGGCCATGCTCGACACGGCGGTGCTGGCCGGCCGCAACGTCCAGAATTTTCGCGAGACCTATCAGCGCCTGCTCGACAGCGGCGGCGCCAAGCTGGTGCGCGACCGCGACATGCTGGCCGGCGCCGTCAATTTCCTTTTGACCAACGAGGTGGCTCGCCACGAGATGATGGCGGCGGGTGCGGCGACTGTCGAAGAGATGCGCGGCGCGCTGGCGCTCACCTTGAAGTCGCTCGAACCCTACATTCAGCCTTTGGTCGTCAAATCGCGCCTCAAGGGCGCCAACGGCCGTTAAGATGGCCAGCGAAGCGCCCCCCTTCTGGTGGGAAGAACCGGACTGGCGGGCGCTGGCGCTGGCGCCGCTGTCGGCTGTCTATGCGCTGGTTGCCGGCCGCCGCATGCGTTCAGCGGCGCGCGAGAAGATCGAGGCGCCGGTGCTTTGCGTCGGCAACTTCACCGTCGGCGGCACCGGCAAGACGCCGGTGGCGATCGCACTGGCCCGGCAAGCCAGGCGCATGCAGCTCAATCCAGGTTTCCTGTCGCGCGGCCATGGCGGCTCCTTCGCGCGGCCGCATGTCGTCGATCCGCATCATGACGCCGCCAAGCATGTCGGCGATGAGCCGCTGCTTTTGGCTAAGCATGCGCCGGTCGCAGTGACGCCGAACCGTGCCGCCGGCGCCCGCCTCCTGCTGGAAAAGCATGGCTGTGATTTCCTGATCATGGATGACGGTTTCCAGAGCGCGCGCATCCACATCGACTATGCGCTGGTCGTCGTCGACGCACGCTACGGCGTCGGCAACGGCCGCGTCATTCCCGGCGGTCCGCTCAGGGCTGGCATCGTCGACCAACTGGTTTTCACCAGCGCGCTGCTGAAGATGGGCGAGGGCCTTGCTGCCGATGCCGTCGTTCGCCAGGCGGCGCGCGCCGGTCGGCCGATCTTCGAGGCGCATACGCTGCCAACCAGCAAGGCGGGGCTGGCCGGCAAGCGATATCTGGCCTTTGCCGGCATCGGCCATCCCGACAAATTCTTCGACACGGTCCGTCAGGCCGGCGGCGAGGTTGCGCTGGCCCGGTCGTTTCCTGACCATCATTTCTATGGCAAGGACGAACTGGCCGAACTGGCAACGACAGCGCGAGGTGCCGGACTTGGCCTCATCACCACCGCCAAGGATGCCGCCCGGCTGCGCCACGATGCCGCGTCGGCCGATTTCCTCGGACAGCTCGATGTGCTGGAGATCGACACCGTGTTCGATCCCGACCACGTGCCCGAACGCATCATCCTCGAGACGCTGGATGCCTGGCGGCAGCGCAAGCTGCAGGGCTGATCTTGGAGCATTGCGTCGTTGGTAGAGCTGTTTGACGCTGGCGGGACAGCGCCCCCTCTGTCCTGCCGGACATCTCCCCCACAAGGAGGGAGATCGGCCGTCACCCCGGCTTTCGCCAATCACCAACGTCGCAGGATGAGCATGGCGCTAAAGCTGCCGATCTCCCCCCAAGTGGGGGAGATGCCCGGCAGGGCAGAGGGGGGCGCGAAGGATCGCTACTGAACGGCTTTGATGGCGCCGCCCTAACGTCGGCTGCGCAGTTCGGGATGTGTCTCGATCTCGCGGCGCAGCGAGGCCGCGGCACTCACATAGGGCTCCTGCCTGGCGACGCTCCAGTATTTGAGCTCATCGAGCGGGATGCTTTCGCCGGTGACCGCACAGCGCACGAAGGCGCCGGGGCTGGTCACCTGGAAGTCGCCGTCCAGGTAGCGGATACGGGCTTCCTTGCCGCCGGGGCCTTCAAAGCGATTCATCATGACATGGAGCCAAGGTTCATGACGATGTCATCGCCACAAAATGCCGGCAAGGTCAAGCTCCGAGCGAGGCAAGATTGGCTTCAGTCGGCTTCGTTTCGGACGGCAACCAGCCGAGCAGGCCGGCAAAGTGGATGCCCCGCTTCCTACTGCTCGGCTGCGATGAAATCCTCGATCCTTTCCGCCGCCAGTCCGGCGTGGGCTGCGATGCGCCGGGCAAGCTCGGCTGCGGCGGCGCGCGGGCGCCCGATAGGCCGGTCGAGCCAGTAGGATATCGGGCTGAGGACGACGCGCTCGTCGACGGCGATGATACGGCCTGACTTCAGTTGATCCTCGGTCATCGGCGGCCGCGCCAGCGCGATGCCGAGACCATGGGCGGCGGCGCCGAGCACCAGATTGTAGTCCTCGAAACGGCGGTCCTGCGGACGCGGGCGATAGTCGATGTCCTGTGCGGCAAACCAGGCACGCCAGGCCGAGGCGTCGGAATCGTTGATCAGCGGGAATTTGAGCAGCCGGGCAGGGTCGCCTCGGCCGATCTCGCGGGCGAGGTCCGGCGAGGCGACCGGAAACACATGTTCCTCGAACAGCTGCACCGAGACGCGGCCGGGGATGCGGCCGCGTCCGCAGCGGATCGACAGATCGATGCCCTCGTCGGCAAGGTCCGCCTGGCGGATATCGACGTCGAGCACGATGCGCAGCCTGGACGGATTGTTTTCCAGCGCCGCCATGCGCGGCATCAGCCACAGCCCGCTGACCGAGGGAATCGAGGTCAGCCGCACCACGGCGGTGCCGCGCGGCTCGATCCAGCGGTCCGAATTGCTCGATATCAGCGCGAAGGCCTCAATGGTGCGCAGATGCAGGCGGTTGCCTTCGATCGTCAGCGAGACTCCTCGCGCGCCGCGATCGAACACTTTCAGCCCGAGCCAGTCCTCCAGCTTGGCGATCTGCCGGCTGACGGCGCCATGGGTGAGATTGAGCTTTTCGGCAGCGGCCGAAAAGCTGCCCGTCCGTGCCGCGGCGTCGAAGGCGCGCAGGGTTTCGAGCGGCAGCATCGCGTCTGAGCTGTGATCCATAGTCACAGCTGACTCTCGATTTGGTCGTTTGTCAACCGATCGGGAAAGGCGCTTTGTATGTTGAGAGCATGAAACGCGGGAATAATGAAATGAACGCTTGTACCGGCACGTTGAATACGACACAGCGGATCGACACCACGGCGGCCATTGCGGTGGCGTTGACAGTGGTCGGCTGGGCCTCCGCCTTTCCGGCGATCCGTGCCGGCCTCGTCGCTTTCGGGCCGCTGGAACTTGGCGCGCTGCGCTTCGCCATCGCGGCGGTGCCGGCGGCGATCTTCCTCGCCGTCAAGCGGCCGGCGCTGCCCCGGCTCGATGAATTGTGGCGCTTTGCCTTCGGCGGCGCCGTCTTCGTTGCGCTGTACACGGTAATGCTCAATTTCGGCGAGCTGACCGTTTCGGCGGGTGCCGCCGGCTTCATCATCAATGTCAGCCCGATCTTCACCGCGATCATGGCGATGGCGCTGCTTGGCGAACGCTTCTCGGGCCTGGCCTGGGCCGGCACATTGCTGTCCTTCGCCGGCATCGGCATCATCGCCATGGGCGAGGGGCAAGGGTTGCATTTCAACAATGGCGCGCTGCTGGTCCTCGGCTCGGCGCTGTGCTCGGCGGTCAACACCATCGTGCAAAAGCCGCTGTTTGCCAGCCATCATCCGCTGACCATTTCGGCCTCGAACATGCTGCTCGGCGCGCTCTGCCTGCTGCCCTTCCTGCCGAACGGCCTGGCGCAGGCGGCAGTTGCCGATACCGCCGGTCTCGGCGCCGTCGTCTTTCTCGGCATCGTGCCGAGCCTCATCGCCTACGCCGCCTGGGCGACAGCACTTTCCCGGCTGCCGGCGGCGCGTGCCTCGAATTTCCTTTATCTGGTTTCGCCGGTGGCGACGCTGATCGGCTTCTTCTGGCTAGGCGAGGTGCCGACGCTGCTCGGCATCATCGGTGGCGCGCTGGCGCTCGGCGGCGTCATCGTGGTGAATTTGAAGCGGTGAATCAGAGGGTTGGAGCTGTCTCTTGACTCGAAAAGAGCCGCTATACAGCGGCTCTTTTCAGACACCCCACCCCGCTGCTTTGCAGCGACCCTGCCCACAAGGGGGAGGGTAAGTTGCTTGCGAGGCGTCCGCGGCTAGGCTCCCTACCTCCCCCTTGCGGGGAGGTCGGACCGAAGGTCCGGTTGGGGTCTGCGCCCTGCACGTTCTTCATCGTCGCCCAAACAACCTCTCAATGTCGGCGAGCCTGAGCTCGATGTAGGTCGGGCGGCCGTGGTTGCAGGTGCCGGACCCGGGCGTCGCCTCCATCTGGCGCAGCAGTGCGTTCATCTCTTCCGGCTTGAGCAGGCGGCCGGAACGCACCGAGCCGTGGCAGGCCATGGTCGCGGCTATCCTGTCCAGCCGCTCTTTCAGCGTGTCGACGGTGTCGTTGTCGGCGATCTCGTCGGCAAGGTCGCGCACCAGCTGCTGGACATTGGTTTCGCCGAGCATCGACGGCGTCTCGCGCACCGCGACCGCACCCGGGCCGAAGCGTTCGACGGCGAGGCCGAAGCGGGCCAGTGTTTCGGAATGCAACGCGAGCCGTTCTGCATCCTCTTCCGGCAGATCGACGATCTCGGGCAGCAATAGCATCTGCGACGGCACGGCGCGCGAATGCAATGCGTTCTTCAGTGCCTCGTAGACCAGCCGCTCATGCGCCGCATGCTGGTCGACGATAACAAGCGAATCCCTGGTCTGCGCGACGATGTAGTTCTCGTGCACTTGCGCGCGTGCGGCACCCAGCGCCATGCCGAGCAGCGTCTCCGCCGCTTCGTCTTGTCCGGCGCGCGCGTCGGCGCTGTGAAGCGAACCGGCATCGAACGCCGCCTGATCGTTTTCGCCGAAGCCGCCATTGGCAAATCCTGCATCCAGCGGCCGTTGCGACGAGCGGGAAGGATCGAAACCGGCGAAGCCGGAGGCCCGGTAGGCCGCTTCGTAGCTGCGATGACCGTTGGCCGGTCCTGGATGCGCATAGGATGCTGCGCCTGGCCGGAATGCCGCCATCATGCCGGCCGCCCCTGATGTGGCGGCACGAATGCCGGCATTGGCCAGCGCCTCGCGAATGGCGCCAACGATCAGCCCGCGCACCAGCCCCGGATCGCGGAAGCGGACGTCGGCCTTGGCCGGGTGGACATTGACGTCGACGATGGCCGGATCGAGCGTCAGGAACAGCACCGTCACCGCATGGCGGTCGCGCGGCAGCACGTCGGCGAAGGCGCCGCGGATGGCGCCGGCGATCAGCTTGTCGCGCACCGGCCGGCCGTTGACATAGGCGTATTGCTGCAGCGCGTTGGCGCGGCTGAAGGATGGTATCGAAACGTGGCCGGCAAGATGCACCCCGTCGCGCATGGCGTCGATGGCGATTGCGTTGGCCGGAAAGTCAGCGCCCATCACTTGCGCGACGCGGCGCAGCTGGCCTTCCGGGCTGTCGTCGGTCGCCGGCAGTTCCAGCGTCGTGCGGTCGGAACCGGCCAGCGTGAAGCGCACGGCCGGGAAAGCGATCGCGATCCGCTTGATCACGTCGCTGGTCGCCGAGCTTTCGGCGCGCTCGCCCTTCATGAATTTGAGCCTCGCCGGCGTGGCGAAGAACAGGTCGCGCACCTCGACCGTGGTGCCGCGATTGGCAGCCGCCGGCTTGACGGCGGACACGCGCCCGCCCTCGATGCCGATCTCGGCGGCGCTGTCGCCGTTGGCGGTGCGCGAGCGGATCGACAGCCGCGCCACCGAGCCGATCGACGGCAGCGCTTCGCCGCGAAAGCCGAGCGAGCGGATGTCGTGAATGTCCTCAGTGAGCTTCGAGGTGCAATGGCGTGCGATCGCCAGCGGCAGTTCCTTTTCCGGGATGCCTGAGCCATCGTCGGTGACGCGGATCAGGTTCAGCCCACCGCCGGCGGTGACGATCTCTATTCTGGCTGCGCCGGCATCGAGTGCGTTCTCGACCAGTTCCTTGACCACGCTTGCCGGACGCTCGATGACTTCGCCGGCGGCGATCTGGTTGATCATCGTTTCGGAAAGCTGGCGAATGGGCATGGGGTACTATACGCGGATTCGAGGGCGGTTGGAGGGCTGAAATGTATTGACCTCTAGCAAGGGCAGCCAACTATAACCGCTGCGCTCCGTCCACCCCCCTCTGGCCTGCCGGCCATCTCCCCCGCAAGGGGGGAGATTGGCAGTTCACGCGTTCCGCCAGCCTTCAACCGTTGGAGATTGGCGAAGGCCGAGGCGACATCCGATCTCCCCCTTGCGGGGGAGATGGCCGGCAGGCCAGAGGGGGGTGCTGTCCCGCCACGATGTAGAGATAGGAGTATTGTTGAAGTGAATGGGCATGCTCCCCAATTGACTTAGTGGAAATGGTCGGGTGAAGGCCAAAATCAAATTGCCGTTGGAGGCGACATTTGGACGAAATCCTGGATTACTTAATGACAAAATTCGGTCGATGGATACAGCGTCGAAAGGGTAGAATTGCCAAAATAGCGTGGTTCACAATCTGGACGGTTATTTCGATATCGCTAACGGTTTTTATGATTTATCTCCTGTATATACGAAATCTGACCATATAGCTTTTCTATCGTCGGGTCGTTCTCAAGGAAATCCACGCAGCCGAACGCTCGTGCATTTCAAGTCATCAGCCCGGGCAGCGCTGCCGCCAGGGTGTCGACGGCAAGGCGGACCTTCAGCGGCAGATGAGGCGTCTGCAGCCAGAGCGCATAGGCGTCGTAAAGAAATCCCGGCTGTTCCGGCAACAGCACGACAAGTGCGCCGGCCTGAATGCGCTCACGGACCAGCCAGTATGGCAGCCAGGCGAGCCCCATGCCGGCTGCCGCAGCATCGGCGATCGCAGCGAGGTCGTCGAGCCGCAGCCGGCTGACCGGCATGACCTCCAGCGCACGCTGGCCATCACGCGGAAACAGCCACGGTTGAACGACACGGCCCGAACGGCGGTAGACGATGGTCTGGTGGCTGCCGAGATCCTCTACCCGCCGTGGCTGCCCGTGCATCTCGAGATAGGATGGCGACGCGCAGACGACCATGCGCTGGCGCGCGACGCGACGCGCCATCACGCCGGCCTGATCCTCCAGATTGCCGGTCCGGATGGCAAGATCGCAGCCATCCTCTGCAAGATCGGCGATGGGATCGCTGAAAGACAGGTCGAGTTCCAGAGCGGGATATCGCTGCGCAAGCTCCAGCAGCATCGGGGCAACGCAGCGCCGGCCGAAGTGTACGGGCATGATGACGCGCAGCTTTCCGCGTGGTTCGGAAAGTTGATCGGCCGCCAGTGCATCCGCAGCTTCGGCTTCAGCGAGTACCATCCGGCAGCGCTCATAGTAGGCGCGCCCGAAGTCGGTCAGGCTGTGGCGGCGTGTGGTCCGGTTGATGAGGCGCACGCCCAGACGCTCCTCGAGAAACCGGACATGCTTGCCGACCATCGGTCCGGACAGATCGAGAGCGGCAGCAGTCGCCGCGAACGAGCCAAGATCGAGGGTTTTGACGAACACGGCCATGCTCGTAAGGCGATCCATATTCAAAACTCCCAGTTTCTACTGTCTTGCCCAAGCAAGCATTTATCTGCCGGATGGCCGATGGCATAGCGTATTCGGTTAAAATATTTTGGAGTTGTGGCCGCATGGCACGTGTTGTTCGCTTTCATGAGCATGGTGGTCCCGAGGTTCTGCGCATCGAGAATCTCGATATTCCCGCGCTCGGTCGGGGCGAGATTCAGATCCGGGTCAAGGCATTGGGTCTCAACCGGGCCGAGGCGCTGCTGCGTTCGGGCACTTATATCCAGACGCCGCCGTTGCCTTCCGGTCTTGGCCTTGAGGCAGCGGGTGTCGTCGAAGCGGTCGGCGAAGCCGTGCACGGTTTTGCGCCAGGTGACGCCGTCAGCGTCGTGCCGCCATTATCGATGGCCCGCTGGCCCGCCTATGGTGAGATTGCCACATATCCCGCCCATCTCGTGGCCAAGCACCCGCCATCGCTTACCTGGGAAGAGGCGGCAGCCGTCTGGATGCAATATCTCACCGCCTATGGCGCGCTGATCGACATTGCCAAGCTCAGCAGAGACGACTTCGTCGTCATTACCGCGGCATCGAGCAGTGTCGGACTTGCCGCGATCCAGATTGCCAACATCGTTGGTGCGACCGCGATCGCGGTGACGCGGACATCTGCCAAGAGAGAGGCCCTGCTCAAGTTCGGGGCGGCCCATGTCGTCGCTTCAGCGGACGAAGATCTGGAAGCCCGGCTGAAGGAAATCGCCAGTCCGGACAACATCCGAGTGGTTTTCGACGCAGTCGGCGGCCCGATTTTCGAACCTCTGACGGCGGCGATGGCACGGGGTGGCATTCTCATCGAATATGGCGGCTTGAGCCCCGAGCCGACGCCGTTCCCGCTGTTCGATGTGCTGGCCAAGACGCTGACGCTGCGCGGCTATCTCGTCCACGAGATCACTGGCGATCCGGTGAAGTTGGAAGCTGCCAAGGCGTTCATCCTCGACGGATTGATGTCGGGTTCGCTAAAGCCGGCAATCGCCAAAACCTTTTCATTCGAGCAGATCGTCGAAGCGCATCGCTTTCTCGAGTCGAACGAGCAATTCGGCAAGATCGTCGTGACGGTTGATTGAGCATTAATGGGAGCCTCACGCCTGCGCCGCCAGCCAGTCCCGCACCTTGCGAGCATTGTCGCTGAGGTCGCGGGTTCTCGACCAGATGACATGAAAGCCCTTGCCGGTCGTCATCGTGTGGCCGGTCGCACGCACCAGCAGCCCCGACGCCAGCAGGCGCTCGGCGAGGTGGCCCCAGCCGAGCGCAATGCCTTGGCCTTCCATGACCGCCTGGATCACCAGCGCATAATCGTTGATGCGCAAGCCACGCCCGGCATCGGTGATGGTGACCCCGGCCGAGGCGAACCACTCGTCCCAGCTCGCGGCTTCGCGAAACGGCTCTTCGAGATGGATGAGCCGGTGCGATGGCAGATCCTCGACGCTCTCCGGCAGTCCGAACCGCGCCACATAGCTCACGCCGGCGACGGGGAATATCTCCTCGTCGGCCAGTGGCAGTGAATGATAGTCCGGCCATTCCCGGGGCTCGCCACCGCGCACAGCGAGCGGGATGCCCTCGGCGATGATGTCGAGATCGCGGTCGGCGGTCTGGATGCGCAGATCAATTCCCGGCAGTTCGTCGCGGAACTGCTGCAGGCGCGGCATCATCCAGAACGAGCCGAAGGCCGTCGACGCGGCAAGCGTCACATGGCCGCCGGTCGCCTGTAGGCGCAAATCCTCCGCCGACTTGCGGATGTGCGACAGGCCAAGCGAGACGTCGGCATGAAAGCGGTCACCGGCTTCGGTCAGGCTGACTTGTCGATGGCGACGCTGGAAGAGTTTCGCGCCGAGCTGCTCTTCAAGCCCGCGGATCGCGTAGGACACGGCAGCCTGCGTCATGCCAAGCTCTCGCCCGGCGGCGGTAAAACTCGACAGCCGCCCGGCGGCTTCGAAAACGATCAGGCTGCCGGCAGAGGGCAGCAGGTGGCGCAGGCTTCGCATAAGCTGAACTTATACAAGAGATCAGGATTTTCCAGCGTCACAGCTGTATTTTGTCTCGCTAAGTTGACTGGCTCTGGGAGGATAGAGTTGCCATGAATGCACCGGCCGCCGAAGTCACCGAACACGCCAACCGCCGAGGGGGCGGCCGCCTGGGCCGCAAGGCGCTGCGGGGAACTCCGATGGCGTCGTTTCCGACGCTGGTTCGCAACATACCCGCATACCAAATGGTCCCGGACGAGGCTGTCGAGCTGATCCACCAGGAGTCGCTGTCGATCCTCGAAGAGGTTGGCTGCGAGTTCCGCGACGACGAGGCCATAGCACTGTGGCAGGCCGCCGGAGCCGATGTCTCTGAGACGCGCGTCCGCATTGACCGCGCGCTCTTGATGGAGCTGGTCTCGAAAGTCCCGCCGGAGTTCACGCTCAATGCGCGCAACCCCGAGCGCTCGGTCCGCGTCGGCGGCAAGAATTCCATCTTCGTGCCGATGTACGGCGCGCCTTACGTACGCGACCTCGACAACGTCAGGCGCTATGGCACGCTCGCCGACCTTCAGAATTTTCATAAGCTCGCTTACATGGCGCCGGCGCTGCATTCGTCGAGCTCGATCATCTGCGAGCCGATGGAAATTGCGGTGCCGAAGCGTCACCTCCACATCATCCATTCGGCGCTGAAGCATTCCGACAAGCCGTTCATGGGCATCGTGACATCCAGGGAACGCGCCGAAGACACGATGGCGATGGCGGGCATCGTGTTCGGCGAGGATTTTGTCCGCGACAACCCGGTGTTGGTCGCGATCACCAATTGCAACTCGCCACTGGTATGGGACGCCACCATGCTGGACGCGATGAAGGTCTATGCACGTCACAACCAGCCGTTGATCCTGGCGCCGTTCGCGCTGTGCGGCGCCTCGACTTCGGCCTCGGCGGTGGGAGCGGTCGCGCAGGTCAATGCCGAAGCGCTGGCGGGCGTCGCCTTCACGCAACTGCTGCGTCCGGGTTCACCGCAGATCTACGGACAGTTCATGGTCACGGTCGACATGAAGACCGGCGCGCCGATGGGTGGCACGCCCGAGGCCGCCCAGATGATGTATTTGATGGGAGCACTGGCGCGGAAATACCGGCTGCCATGGCGCACGTCGGGCTTCCATGTCGGGTCGAAACTCAACGACGCCCAGGCAGGCTACGAGGCGAACATGCTGATGCATGCCGCCATCCTTGCCGGCGCCAACTACATCTGGCACGCCGCCGGATGGCTCGAGGCCGGCCTGACCTGCGGCTATTCAAAATTCGCGACGGACTGCGAACAGCTTGTCGGCTGGTACAAATATGCTGGCGGCCTGCCGTTCGACGACTTCAAGGAAGCGATGGCGGCAATCCGCGAGGTCGGGCCGCAGGGCCACTTCCTCGGCACCCAGCACACACTCGAGCATTTCCAGTCCGCCTTCTTCATGCCCAGCATCATGGACTTCAATTCCTACGAACAGTGGAAGGCTGAAGGGGCAAAGGACCACGACACGCGCGGCCGCGAGAAAGCGCGCAATATGCTCGCCGATTATGAGGAGCCGAAGCTCGATGACGGCATCGCCGATGGTCTCAAAGATTTGATCGCGCTGCGCGAGGAGAAGCTGCCGGACAGCGTTAGTTAATCCAACGGGCGAAGACCCAAAGGCAACCATAAGGGAGGAAATAATGGCACTCTTCAGAAACAACGGTGATCGTGTCCCCAGCGTTATCGAGGCGATGGCTGAAGAAGCCCGCTCAGGCCGGATGGACCGGCGCGAGTTTCTGGCGCTGGCAAGCGCGTTCGGGGCATCGACTGCCCTTGCCTACGCTATGATCGGTCTTGCGGTGCCGGGACGGGCTTTGGCCGAAGAGCCCAAGAAAGGCGGAACGCTGCGCGTATCGATGTCGGTGAAGGCGCAGAAGGATCCGCGTACTTACGACTGGGTGGAGCTTGCGAACATTTCGCGCTGCTGGCTCGAGCCGCTTGTCCGCTACACCCGCGAATTCACTTTCGAGCCGGTCCTGCTCCAGAGCTGGGACGTCAACGACGACGCCACCGAATACGTGCTGCATCTGCGCAAGGGCATCACCTGGAACAATGGCGACGCCTTCAACGCCGACGACGTGGTCTACAATCTGACGCGCTGGTGCGAGAAGGATGCCTCTGGCAATTCGATGGCCGCGCGCGTCGGTGCGCTGATCGACGCCAAGACCGGCAAGGCCAGGGACGGGGCGATCACCAAGGTCGACGACAACACGGTCAAGCTGACGCTGAACGAACCTGATATCTCGCTGATCCCGAACTTCACCGACTATCCAGCGCTCGTCGTCCACCGCAAATTCGATGCCGATGGCGCCGATCCGCTCGCCAAGCCGATCGGCACAGGGCCTTTCGAGCTTGTGTCTTATTCGGTCGGCCAGAACGCGGTCGTCAAGCGTCGCGAGAATGGCAAATGGTGGGGCGGTGAAGCGCCGCTCGACAGCGTCGAATTCATCGACTACGGCACCGACTTCAACGCCTCGGTGAATGCATTCGAATCCGAGGAAATCGACGTCAATTTCGAGACGCCCGCCGACTTCATCGACATCCTCGACCAGATGGATCTGGTGAAATCGGAGGTCGCGACAGCAACCACGCTCGTTGCCCGCACCAACATCACGCACAAGCCTTATGATGACCAGCGGGTACGCAACGCCTTGCAGATGGCCGTCGACAACAATGCGGTGCTCGAACTTGGCTACGCCGGGCGCGGCACCCCAGGTGAAAACCACCACGTCAGCCCGATCCATCCGGAATATTTTCCGCTGCCCAAGAAGACACGCGATGCGGCCGGCGCCAAGAAGCTGATGGCCGAGGCCGGACAGGCCGATTTCGAGCATGAACTGATCACCGTCGAGGACGATTGGCAAAAGAACACCGGCGACGCGATTGCCGGCCAGCTGCGCGATGCCGGCATCAAGGTGAAGCGCACGGTGCTGCCGGGGTCGACCTTCTGGAACGACTGGACGAAATACCCCTATTCCATGACCATCTGGTACATGCGCCCGCTCGGCGTTCAGGTGTTGGCGCTCGGCTATCGCACCGGCGAGGCCTGGAATGAAACGGCGTATTCGAATCCTGATTTCGACGCCAAGCTCAAGCAGGCCCTCTCACTCATCGACGTGGAGAAGCGCCGCGAGGTCATGAAGGACGTCGAGCAGATCCTGCAGGATTCGGGCGTCATCATTCAGCCGTTCTGGCAGAAGCTGTACAGCCACATGAACAAGAAGGTGAAGAACTACGCGGTCCACCAGACCTTCGAGATGGATCTTCAGAACGTCTGGCTGGACGCCTGAGTTAGCTCCCAAGGCTGGCAATGACCCGCCGGCACCCGTTGCAGAAAACAGGTGCCGGCGGACCGCAAGCCATTGAAATCAGTGAGTGCGTCAAACATGGCCGACGACGAGATCATCCTTTCCGAGCTTTCCGACGACGAACTCGTCCAGCAGATGCACGATGACCTTTATGACGGGCTGAAGGAAGAGATCGAGGAAGGCACCAATATCCTGCTCGAGCGCGGCTGGGCGCCTTACAAGGTGCTGACCGAGGCACTGGTCGAAGGCATGCGCATCGTCGGCGAGGATTTTCGCGACGGCATCCTGTTCGTGCCGGAAGTGCTGTTGTCGGCCAACGCGATGAAGGCGGGCATGTTCATCCTGCGTCCGCTGCTTGTCGCCACCGGCGCGCCGAAGCAGGGCAAGATGGTGATCGGCACCGTCAAGGGCGACATCCACGATATCGGCAAGAACCTTGTCGGCATGATGATGGAAGGCGCCGGCTTCGACGTCATCGACCTCGGCATCAACAATGCGGTGGAAAAATACCTCGACGCCATCGAACAGCACCAGCCTGACATCATCGGCATGTCGGCGCTGCTGACGACGACCATGCCCTACATGAAGGTCGTCATCGACACGATGAAGGAAAAGGGCATCCGCGACGACTACGTCGTGCTGGTCGGCGGTGCCCCGCTCAACGAGGAATTCGGCAAGGCCGTCGGCGCCGACGCCTATTGCCGCGACGCGGCCGTGGCAGTCGAGACCGCCAAGGATTTCATGAAGCGCAAGCACAACGTGCGCGTGTCATAGCCGCAAGGCAACTTTCCGTCCTTCGTGGAAGGCGTAGGGCGCTTGGCGCGGAGCGACGGCGTCGCCGACCTCCATGAAAGGCTGGGACGTGCTTTCCAACTCTTTCGCCAGCCAATTCGCCGCCACATTGGTGGTTGCAAGTACAAGGCAATCGCCCGGCACAAAGCTCTCTTCACGGGTGTTGTGGTCAACGATGGTCACACCGTCCCCGTGCCATTCCAGCACACTGACATCCAACAACCATGTGACGCCAAGCTGGCGCAATGTCCGTCGAAGCGGAAAATCGGCAGCCGTCCGCTGCAGTTCCTTGCCGATCAGCGGGTCGGGTGTGAGAATGGTCACTTGATGGCCATCCTCGGCAAGTTTCCAGGCCGTGCCACAACCGCGCCAGCCTCCGCCCTCGTCGAGCAAAAGCACGTGCTTACCCGGCCGCACAACGCGGGCCATGACGGATTCGATCGAGAAGACATTGCCCCTTTCGATGCCGGGCAGGCTCGGCACTGCCGGCAAAGCCTTCTGAAAGCCGGTTTCGGGAGACACCGACCCCGTGGCCAGGATAACGGTGTCAGCTTGGAAAGAGGCGATTTCCGAGGCCTCGACGTAGGTGTTCAGTCGTACGTCGACATTCAGTTTGCTGAGCTGGCGTTCATACCACCCGAGAAGGTCGAGGATTTGCCCGCGGCGCGGCTGCAGTCCTGCGAGCAAAAAGTTCCCGCCCAGCCTACTGGAGGCTTCGGCCAGCACCACGTCGTGCCCTCGCTCGGCGGCAACCCGAGCCGTCTCGAGGCCGGCGGGACCGCCGCCGACGACAAGCACCCGTTTCTTGATGGCAGCGGACGTGAACCGGTCACCACCCCATTCAAACTCGCGCCCCGCAGAGGGATTGATAAGGCAGCTGATCCAGTAGTCGCGGGAACGACGGCCCCAGCACATCTGGTTGCAGGATATGCATCCGCGCACATCCTCGGGCCGGTCCGCCGCGGCTTTGCGTGCCAGATGCGGGTCGGCGATCTGGCCCCGGACGATCGACACCAGGTCTGCAGCTTTCTCGCCGAGCACGGTTTCGGCGTTTTCAGGCGTCCTGATATGGCTTTCGGCCACCACGAGGGCCGTCTTGACCACGGCCTTTAGGGTCGTCGCAAGATCGGCGCCAAGCTTCTCCGGATAGAGAAACGTCGGCATTATCTTGTAGAAATCGAGGTAGCTACCGGTGCCGCAGGTCACGTAATCGATCAGCCCCTGCTCATCATGCAGCCGAATGATCTCCGCCAGTTCCTGGCGACTGAGCGCGACTGTGTAATCGGGTTCGTCGCTGACCGAGAGTCCAATGATGAAATCGAGGCCGCATGTTTCGCGGATGCGGGTTAGGATTTCGCGCGAGATCCGCGTGCGGTTGTCGAGCGACCCTCCCCATTGGTCCTCGCGTCGGTTTGTCCAGGGCGTCCAGAACTGATCGACCAGTCCGAGATAGGCAGCCCAGACTTCGACGCCGTCGAAACCGGCTTCCTGGCAGCGGCGCGCCGCCTGAACGAAGCTGTCGATGGTTTCCCAAATCTCACCCTCGGACATGGCGTGGGAACCTTCGCTGTCATGATAGCTCGGCAGGCCCGAGGGCGACCAATGCGCGTGAAATGAATTGTCCGAATCCCCGTGCGCTCCGACGTGATAGAGCTGCTGGATGGCGATCGCCCCGTGGTCCTTGATCGCGCGCGTGACCTGCTGGAAATGAGGAATGACGCTATCGTCGTCAGGTCGAAAATTGCCGCGTGTCAGGACGGCGGCCTGATGGACGGGCATGGGTTCGACAACAATCATGCCGGCCCCACCGAGCGCTCGCTCGGCATAGTAGGCAACGTGTCGTTCGGTCGGCACGCCATTTTCGGCCATGTTGGCGGTATGAGCCCCGAACACGATCCGGTTTCGCAGCGTGCGACTGCCTAGCTTTGCAGGTGAAAACAGATGCGGAAAGAGTTTTGACATAATATCACACCAGCGGTCGGAGGAAGGCCTCGGGCGGCAGTCAGGTGGCTTGTCCCATAGTCACGGATTTCTGGAGCGCCGCGGCAAGGCCGTCTGCCACGGCAGATTCAAACCCGGCTGCGCGCATGGCCTCGATCGCTGCCGCGGTGGTGCCGCGGTAGTCGAGGAAGGTCTGGACGATATCTTGGGGATTGTCTGGACGAGCCTCGAGGAGTTTTCCGGTTCCAACAAGCACCGCGCTGACGCTCCGCCGGGCAATATTTGGATCCATTCCTCGGCTGAGGGCGTCGTCCATCATCGCCGCCGCCAAAAGCGCCGGAAAGGCTGGACCGGATCCGGTGAGGCCCGTCAAATAGTCGATATCTGCTTCTGTTTTGACTTCATCGGCAGCGCCACAGGCCTCCAGAATCCGGCGAACGACATTGCGGTCATCGGCGGTGACGCCCTGAGAGCTTATCCAGGGAGTATAGGAATTCCGCACCTCTGCCGCTGCATTCGGAAGCGTGCGGACGACGCGGTCGGTTTTAAGACGTCCCGCCAGTTGGTCGAGAGTGATCCCGGCCATAACCGACATGGCGAGCTTGCCGGACGCAGCAATGTCGATGGCAGGCCAATCCTGGGGCCGGACCGAGACGATGATGACATCAGATCGATCCACCAGTTCCTGGTTGTCCCTGGTCCATGTAGCGTTTGGCAGAAAGTCGGGTTGCCCACTTCGATGAGAGAGCGTGAGGTGCTCTGCGGCGACTATTTGCGCATCAATAATGGCCTCGGCGATAGCGCGTCCAAGCCAGCCACCTCCGCCGATTATTCCGATGCTCAGGGGTTCACCCATTGTCGAAACGCTTCCTCAGCCCGCCGAATGGCCGTGTCTGGCGAAGAACCGGTCGAGTTCGCGCTTCCGCGGGGCCTTACCTGTAAAAATCTCCACGTACCCGGGAATGCGCTTCATGCGGTCCGCGAGATCTTCGCTGGTCTGCATTGAGATGTAGCCGATCTGCACGAGATAGATGGTGCGCGCTCGAACATCGGCTGAGCCTTCGTCGTAACCAAAGCGGACAAACATCTGGCTCAACGCATCGAGGCGCGTCTGGTCGGCTTTCTGCACCTCCGCCAGGATGTCAGGGGATTGAAGCGCCCAGCTTCTGACTGCGAACTCGAACTGGGAATCGAACAAGGATTTGTCGAGCCAGCAGTCGAAAACGTTCAGCATCGCTTCGGCGACCGTCTCGGCATATGCCTCAGCCTGCTTGACGAGGTTGCCGGTGTTCTTGTCCCGCCAACGGGTCACGAGGGCAGCCAGCAGTTCTTCTCTATCCTTGAAGAACCAATAGAAGCTGGTGCGCGACAGGCCCAATTTCTTGGCCAGTGGCGATATTCTCACCGTGTCGACGCCGGATTCAAGAAGCAGGTCGTAGGCGGCTTCAAGCCACCCCTCCGGCGATCCGCGCCATCCGCTATCGTTCGAAATTTGCTCCATGAGTGATCAGCCTAACAAAATATCAAAGTGAAAACCAGCAAAATGTACACGTATGTCGACTCTATCGACTGCTCCGAAGTGAAACTTGACATGCATGTACATTTTCGGATAGCGTTCGCACTTGCCATCTCAGCCCGGAGTCCGTCAGATGTCGAGCGATCCCCTCCTGCAGCCGTACAAACTCAAGCATTTGACCCTGCGCAATCGCATCATCGTGACCTCCCACGAGCCGGCTTATCCGGAGGACGGGATGCCGAAGGAGCGCTATCTCGCCTATACGGTTGAAAGGGCGAAGGGCGGTGTGGCGATGACGATGACAGCCGGGTCCGCTGCGGTCTCGAAGGACAGCCCCCCGGTTTTCAACAACCTGCTCGCCTACAAGGACGAGATCGTGCCGTGGATCAGGCAGATGACAGATGCGGTGCACGAAGAGGGCGCCGCCATCATGATCCAGCTAACCCATCTTGGACGGCGTACACGCTGGGATAAAGGTGACTGGCTTCCCGTTCTGGCGCCGTCCCATCATCGTGAAGCCTCCCACCGCGCGTTTCCCAAGAAAATTGAAGACTGGGATATCGAGCGCATCATCAAGGACTTTGCGGACGCCGCGGAGCGGATGAAGGCAGGCGGGATGGATGGCGTCGAACTCGAGGCCTATGGCCACTTGATCGACCAGTTCGTGTCTCCTCTCACGAACGAACTTGACGGTCCGTATGGTGGTTCGCTCGATAATCGCATGCGCTTCTGCATGGACGTCTTCAAGGCGATCCGGTCACGGGTCGGCGAGGACTTCATCCTGGGCGTGCGATATACTGCGGATGAACGTCTCCCCGGTGGCACTGGCAAGTCCGAGGGCATGGAAATCTCCAAGCGTCTCAAGGAAAGCGGACTGATCGATTACCTCAACGTGATCCGCGGGCACATCGATACCGATGCGGGCCTGACGGACGTCATTCCAATTCAGGGAATGGCGAATGCGCCGCATCTTGATTTTGCCGGCGAGATTCGTGCCGCGACCAACTTTCCAACTTTCCATGCAGCGAAAATACCGGATGTGGCGACAGCGCGGCACGCGATCGCATCGGGCAAGGTGGACATGATCGGCATGACGCGCGCGCACATGACCGACCCTCACATCGTGCGCAAGATCATAGAAAAGCGCGAAGACGAAATCAGGCCATGCGTGGGCGCAAACTATTGCCTTGACCGTATCTATCAGGGCGGGGCGGCATACTGCATTCACAACGCCGCGACTGGCCGTGAGCTGACCATGCCGCATATTGTCGCCAAGGCCGACAGCCGCAAGAAAGTTGTTATCGTCGGTGCAGGTCCGGCTGGCCTCGAGGCCGCCCGTGTCGCGGGTGAGCGGGGACACGAGGTCGTGGTCTTCGAGGCCGCCAGCGACCCTGGCGGGCAGATCCGGCTGACAGCGCTGAGCCCGCGCCGCAAGGAGATGATGAGCATCATCGATTGGCGCATGGCCCAGTGCGAAAAACATGGAGTGACCATCAGGTTCAATGCCTGGGCGGAAGCCGAAACCATCGAGGCGGAAAATCCGGACGTTGTCATCGTCGCCACGGGCGGGGTGGCGCACACCGACGTCCTTTCCAAGGGCAACGAGTTCGTGGTGTCGTCTTGGGACATCATCTCCGGAGACGCAAAGCCGGGAAGCAATGTCCTCATCTTCGACGACGCGGGTGACCACGCGGCACTCCAGGCCGCGGAATTCCTCGCCGGCGCCGGAGCGAAGGTTGAAATCATGACACCGGACCGGTCATTCTCACCCGAGGTCATGGCGATGAACCTCGTGCCCTACATGAGGTCTCTTCAAAAACTCGATGTGACCTTCACCGTTACCTATCGGCTCGAGTCAGTTGAAAAGAATGGCAATCAGCTCATTGCAAATGTCGGCAGTGACTACGGCGGCATATCCAAACAGCGCGTCGTGGATCAGGTTGTCGTCAATCACGGCACCATTCCGCTGGACGACATCTATTTCGAACTGAAACCGAAATCGACCAATCACGGAGAGATTTCGCAAGATGAGCTCATCGCCGGGCAGCCGCAGTCGGTGGTGCGGAATGCGCAGGGCCAATTCCAACTCTTTCGTATCGGCGACGCCGTTTCAGCTCGCAACACCCACGCCGCGATCTACGATGCACTGCGACTGGCGAAAGATATCTAACATCCGGCAACGGACGATAGCGTCCGCTCACAACAAGGGCTCCGAGATGAACAGAAGTGAGGCCCTGCAATATTTTGTAGACACAGCGTTCGTGGCCTTCGACCAGTTCTCACACGACCTGCGATCGCGCAGATCGATCATCCAGCTCTTCGCCCAATCGGAGGTTCCCGGGCCTGAAAAGACCAGGGCCGGGAGCCGTTTGCCGGTCTGTTCCTATCTCGGCCCGGCGTTGGCGGAAGAGGCGATCCCGTCTACGCTCCGCAACTTGATTGAGCGCTTCAAGGCGATCGAGCCGCTGCTCGAATGGCGGCTGAAATCAAATCCCGCCCCGTCTGCCAGCAGCAATTTCCGCGACGGTCACGCCAACGCGATGATCTTGGCCCGGGCGGCCTCGAGGACAGAAACGATCTGTGGCTGACGCATCACTGAGCTTGCCCGAAACCCGGCTACCGGGCCGAGGAAGAGCCAAGACCGCCTTGCGGGTGAAGCGCGTGACTCATCAATAGTTTCATCATCGACTTCGGTTGACCGCGGACCGTCAAGGCGCTGCCGATTTCGAAGAAGCGCCTTGATCAAAGATCGCGAAATGGTTGCTATATCTCGACTTTCACACGGCCAACCGGATTAGAACAGCAAGCAAGGATATAGCCGTCGGCAATCTCTTCGTCGGTGATGCCGCCATTGTGGACCATATGCACATCGCCTTCGGTTCTGCGAACCTTGCATGTCCCGCATATCCCCATACTGCAACCCGATCGGATCACCAGACCGGCAGCCCGTGCCGCAGTCAGGATCGTATCCGTCTCGACGCATTTCGCCGAGACGCCGGATAGGACAAATTCGATCTCGGCCTCGTTGTTCTCGGTGGGAACGAAGTCATCCGGGACCTTCTCGGCCTCAGGAAGCGGCGCGCGGAAGCTTTCCTGATGATAATGCGCCATGTCGAAACCGAGACCGGCCAGCGCCTCGCGCACGGCTTGCATGAAGGGCTCGGGCCCACAGCAGAACACCTCGCGATCAAGATAATCCTGCGCCATCAGTCCGAGCATCAACTGGTTGAACATGCCTCTGTAACCGGTCCATGGCCTGTATGGATCGGTCTGTTCAACCACCCATTTCAGGTCGATGCCGGTTACGCGCGACGCCATATGCTCCAGCCGTTCGCGGAAGATGATCTCAGAAGGACGGCGCGCGCAGTGGACGAAGACGATGTCCGGATCAACCCCGGAATCATACAGATGGGTGGTCATGGACATCATCGGTGTGATGCCCGAGCCGGCCGATATGAAGAGAAACTTTTCGGCTGGCTGATGCGCCATCGAGAAGGTGCCCCCCGGACCTATTGCCCGCAGGCGCATTCCCGGACGGAGGCTGTCAAACATCCACTGCGTTCCGACAGAGTCGGCCTGCGCCTTTACGGTAATGGTCAGCGAGGTCGGCCGCGACGGAGATGAGGATATCGTGTAGGTCCGGTAGACCGAACCGCCGGGAGTGGGCAGTTCCAAAGTGAGGAACTGCCCTGGATCAAAATTGAACAGCGATCCGGACGGCGACCGGAAACAAAAGGTCAGGACGTTCGGCGCCTCCGGAAGAAAGGAGGCACATTCGAGTTCTTCCGCGTCGGTCCAGAAACCAGCCTGGGTTTTGCCACCACGTTCATTGCTTCATTCCGCGGCCAATCGCATCGAGGCCTGAGAGCGCCCAAGCCAGTTCGCATACCAATCGACGAATTGGGTCACACCGCTTTCCTGAACCGGCGAATATGGTCCGGGAACATAGGCAGGAGAGAAGATCCCTTGCTGGTTGGTCTCGACGATATCACGGTCTTCATCATTGGTAGAGATCCAGACCTCGGTCAGGCGCTTGAGGTCGTAGTCGAGCCCTTCGACGGCATCTTTGTTCACCAGCCAGGTGGTGGTGACCTCGGTTTCCGTGGCGCTGATTGGCGTGACCCGGAAGGTCAAGGAGTGATCCGGCAGGAAGTGGCCCCAGGTCGTTGGATAATGGAACATCAACAGCGAGCCTGCTTCGGGCAGAGCCACCCGGCCAAGATTCTTGTGAACGGCAGCCTTGCCGTCGAGCGTGTAGCTCACCGCCTTTTGCTGCAGCGGCATCCGCGCCAGGCGAAATTGGCCGCTGCCGCCAAGGCGGAACTGCGCCGGCGCGCCTGAGGCTTCGCAACGGTCAAAATGCGCCTGGAGGGTCGCCGAGACCGACCCGTCAGCAGAGACTCCCGCCACGTCCGGGTCGAGCGAGAAGGAACGGCAGAGCGACGGGTGGTTGCTGCTGCAGTGGTAGCATTCGCGGTTGTTTTCCCACACAAGCTTCCAGTTGGCCTTCTCGATGATAGTCGACGTATGCGCGACCTTCGCATTGTTGAGGTCATGGACCTCTAGGTAGGGAAGGGCCAGGTCGGCAAACGGTTCGAAGTCTGGGGGCGTAGCGGACAGACAGACGTAGATCAGGCCGGCAAGATTGCGCAGATGGACCGGCTTCAGCCCGTGTTTGGACATGTCGAAGTCGGGCCCCATGTCATTTGCCCAGATGAGCTTGCCGTCAAGCTCATAGGTCCACTGGTGATAGGGGCAGACGAGTTTGGCCACTTGGCCTTCGCGCGCCTTGCAAATCATCGAGCCGCGATGGCGGCAGGAATTGTGGAAGGCGCGGATTTCACCATCGCGGGCGCGCACGATGACCACCTCATAGGCACCCACGCGCATCGTCACGTAGCTACCAGCTTTCGCAAGCTGGCATGCCGGGGCCGCGTAGAGCCATTCCTGGTAGAAGATGTGCTCGAGATCGAGCTGGTAAATCGTGGGCGAAGTGTAAAAGGGCTGCTCAAGGGCATAGCCCGAGACGCGGCGCGCTAGCAACTCTTGGATCGAGGGCGAGGGGGCGTTCATGCGGAATTCCATAGATGGCGTGCATAATTGAGATGAAATTTTCTCGCCTGAACGCCTTTCGCGCAATAGCACTAATTTTCAGAACGATTTAGTTCAGCTAATCTGTTGCACTCAGCGAGCCATCCAAGAAGCGGGTCCGAAGAAGCGTTGATGCCAAGACCGTACGATCTCTCCTCGGTGACGGCTCTCATCTGCTTCGAGGCAGCCGCCCGAAATGCGAGTTTCAAAAACGCCGCCCAGGAATTGAATGTGACGCCCGCCGCGATCAGCCACCAGATCAAGGCGCTTGAGGGTGACTTGGGATGTAACCTGTTCCTGCGCTTGAGCCGCGGCGTCGAATTGACTGAGAAAGGAGCGTTCCTGTTCGTTGCCGTGCAGCGCGGGCTTGAGACGATTTCCGACGCCGTCACTCACATGCGCGATCGCCCGGAAACCGCTGACGTGACCATCCGGACAACGACGGCCGTCAGCTCGCTATGGCTTACACCGAAGATCTCAGCCTTCTGGAAGAGCCATCCCACCATCACTGTCTCGCAGATCGTCAGCGACGTTCCCGCAATAGCCGCCCGCTGCGATCTAAGTATTCAATACGGGGATGCGCAGGAAAGTCCCGAGGAGTGTCACAAACTTTTTCAAGATCGCATTGTCGCGCTTGGAACTCCAAAATTCGCCGCCGAGCACGGCATTGGCCGAGTTGAGGACCTGCTCAAGGCACCTTTGATTCATATGAACAACGAGGAAACCGACTGGACGAACTGGCCGGAGTGGTTTCAAGCGCTTGGACACACCATCCCAAAAGGCCGCAGGTTTAGCGTGAACAACTATATGATTGCCCTCCAGGCCGCCCAGGATGATATCGGGGCGGTCTTGGGGTGGGATGGATTGGTCAAAAGCCTGATGGAACAGGGCCGGCTGGTCACACTTGTACCCGACAACATTCCCTCACCCAGGGCATTTTATCTGAAAATCCATCCTAGGGCAGGTTCGAAAGCGCGGCTTTTTGCGAGCTGGCTCGCCAAAAGCTCTTGAGCAGCTGCTCTCTTGCTCGCTGACTTCTTCGGGCGGCTTCACATCACCGCGCTCGCTATGGATTCGTGGTATTGAACGGGTTCCCACCACGAAAGCCTGGAGATTATCGGATGAGACTGATTGTGCTTGCCGCCGCTCTCTCGATCGCAGCGCCTGCGACCGCCTTGGCCGGGCCGGCCTCCAATGCGGTGAAGTTCTTTTACATGCCCGAGGTCAAGTTCGAGGCCGACGCGAAATACCGCGACCGTTTCACCGAGCCGGTGACAAAGCTGTTCGACCTCAACGACCAGGCGCAGAAGAACAAGCCGGACGAGGTGCCTTGCATCGACTTCGCCCCCGGTCTCGACGCGCAGGATTTTGACGAGAAGACAGTCGCCAAGACGTTGAAGCTGTCTGAAGCGGTGGATGGCGACAGCGCCAACGTGACAGTGACGTTCAACCTTTTCCCGGAAGGCGATGAATCCAAACGCGAAATGGTCTGGTCGCTGAAGAAGGTCGACGGCCAGTGGAAGGTTGCCGACATCACCTCGAAGACCAGCGGCTGGACGCTGAGTGCGCTCGAATGCCTGGCTGGCCAGACTCCGGAGTGACGCCATGGCCCGCGCCCTGGCCCTGGCGACTGCGTGCCTGCTGGCCGCGGGTTTGAGCAGCACCGCTGGCCAGGGCCTGTTCAGCGCGCCGCTCTCAGCAGAAAATGCACGGGCAGCTCCGCTGCGGCCGGGTTCGCCGACGGCGATGGTGAAACCGTTTTACGAGCATGTCGGGCTCGAGCTCGACCCGGCTCAGCGCAGCCATTTCGTCGATCCCGCGAAGTCGGTGCTCGACAAGAGCGATGCGCTGCGGAAATCGGGGCAGGGCGAATGCCTCGATCCCAACATGGCGCTCGACAATGCGGCGTACGACAGGGCCGAGATCGACAACAGCCTGAAGGCTGTTGAAGCGGTCAAAGGCGATGAGGCCAAGGTCGTCGTCGCCTTTATCGTTGCCGGCAATCCGCACCGGCTGGAATGGAAGTTCAAAAAGGTCGACGGCGACTGGAAGATATCGGACCTTCTGTCGGTGACCGGCGAATGGGCGCTCAGCCAATATCAGTATGAGTGAGAACGGACCGATGAGTTGATCGCCTGATGGCGATTGAAAACCAGAGTTGGCGATCCTGCTGTCCCGCCGGACATCTCGCAGCAGAATTCAGCCGCGTCCGCGATACGGCGCAACACCGGTGTCGGGCAGCCATGCGCCTTCCGGCGGCGCGCCGGTCTGCCAGAATACGTCGATCGGAATGCCGCCGCGCGGATACCAATAGCCGCCAATCCGCAACCACAGTGGTTTGGTCGCAGCGATGATGCGGCGGCCGATCATGATGGTGCACTCTTCATGGAAGGCGCCATGGTTGCGAAACGAGGTCATGAACAGCTTCAGCGACTTCGATTCCACCAGCAGCGTGTCGGGTGCATAGTCGATGACGATGTGGGCGAAGTCCGGCTGGCCGGTGACCGGGCAGAGCGAAGTGAATTCCGGGCAGGTGAAGCGAACGATGGCTGGCGGCCCATCGCCGCGCGAAAACGGCACGGTCTCCAGGACTGCTGCGTCAGGGTTCTGTGGCGCCTCGACGTTGGTGCCGAGCTGGGTAAGGTTTTTCGTATCGGTCATCGGCGGGTTCCTTACTGCATGTCGCCCAAAAGCCTGCCCACGGGCCCGACCCGAGGGTGCGCTGACTTGGGTACGACATGCGCAAAAACAAAAATTTGCCGCTCATTAGCACAATTTGAAACAGGAAGACGATGACCACCAGCGATCCGCTTCTCCAGCCCTATCAGCTCAAACATTTGACGCTGAAGAACCGGGTCATGTCGACCAGCCACGAGCCGGCCTATTTCCGAAGACGGTATGGATCTGAAGATCACTTCGGATTTGATTTGGTGGCGCGCAGCCGAACCTCCGCACGGAGAGCCACCAGGCACGTCGGTCCGATCTGCGCGCTGCGCACGCCGCCGGCTTGCAGCCAGACACCGTACGATCTCTTAAACCGCGATAGCGGCTGGCCGCTCAAAACATTCTGGCGGTGGCCATGCAGAGCACGGTGATGACCAGCAGCCCACCAGCGATGCGTTCGCCCCTTGTCATTTTCGCGCGCAACTGCGTTTCCGTCGCCGAGTCAGTGCCGGCAAGCCGCCTGCTGGCAGAGCCGACCAGCGCTCCCTGAACACCGGCGGCAATCAAGGCCGTAGCGATACCCAGGGCCAGAACCATTTCCATCGAACCGAAAGAGCCGCTGTGGAAGAAATACCAGAGCAGGGCGCCGGTCAGGAAAACCATGCCGGCCGCGTTCATTTGCGGCCGGAAAAACCGTTCGATCCGAATCTCCGGATCGCGGGCGACAGCGATGGTCGTTCCAGCCCAGAACACACCGGCCAATACGTGAAGGCCGAGGACGATGATGTAGACATACTGCATGACCGCGTTCCTCCTTTCCTACCGCCAACCATAAAGTTAGATATCAAATGATTAGATGTCAATGTAAAGTCAAAGGGCCAGTTCCATCGGCCTTTCCCTTACTCTAGTGTCGGATCATGACGCTTTTTGACCGCCCGCCAGTCGGGATGAATCTCGCCCGCACCGCAAAGCTTGTCGCCCAGGCCTTTGACGCCACGTTGGTCGAGGCGGGCGGCACGCTGCCGGTTTGGGTCACGCTGTTGTCGATCAAGTCGCGCGAACTGGCCAACCAGCGTGAGCTCGCCGGCATGATCGGAATCCAAGGCGCGACGCTGACCCACCACCTGAACGCGATGGAGACGCAAGGTTTGCTGACCCGGCGCCGCGATCCGGAAAACCGCCGCGTCCATCAGGTCGAACTGACCGAAGCGGGAGAGGCGCTGTTCCTGAAATTGCGCACGGCAGCCATTGCCTTCGACAAGCGGCTGCGGACCGGGTTGTCGGACGACAGGCTGGCGGAGTTCGCGGAAGTCTTGGCGACGCTGCGGGCGAATGTCGATTGATCCCAACTGCCGAACGCTTTGTTCAGCGAGCCCAAGATGTAGCGGCAGCCGGCTACGGACCGGCCTTAACCCCATCAGGCCGCCATTTCCGAAGCGGCGTGTCAGGTTGGCGCCTCACGCCAGCCTTCCCTGCAGCACCGTCAGCCTGGCTCTCTTCGGCGCCCGCGCGACCAGCCATTCGCGTACTTGGTCCTGCGGCATCGGGAAGGCGATCGAGTAGCCCTGCACCTGGTCGCAGCCGATCGCCATCAGCGAATCGAGCTCAGCCTCGGTTTCGGCGCCCTCGGCGACGATCGAGATGCCAAGGCCGCGGGCGAGTTCGGTGATGGCACGCACGATCTTGGTGTTGTCGCCGTTCTCATTGATGTTCTGGACGAAGCGGCGATCGATCTTCAGCCTGTCGATCTCGTTCGGGTTGACGTGGCTGAGCGACGCGTAGCCGGTGCCGAAATCATCGAGTTCAAGATGGACGCCGGCGGCGCGGATGTGCCGCAGCTTTGCCGCGATGCCGGTCTTCTCGTCGTCGAGAATGACGGATTCGACGATCTCGAGCGACAGTTTTTGTGGCGGCAGCCCAGCCTTTTCCAGCGCACCGAAGAGGAAGGCGTCGAAATTGGCCTCACGCAATTCGGAGCCGGAGACGTTGACGGCGAGCCGTCCGAAGGCAATGCCGGCACGGTTCCACTCCGCCGCCTCGCCGATTGCCTTGGCGATGACGATGCGGCCGATCGCAGGCATGAGTCCGCATTTCTCGGCGATGGGAATGAACTCGCCCGGTGCGATCATGCCGCGCTCGGCATGTCTCCAGCGAACCAGCGCCTCGATGCCGCCGATGGTGCCGTTCGACAACGAAACCTGTGGCTGGAAATAGACCTGGAACGTCTTCTCCGCGATAGCGATCCTGATGTCATGCTCGAGCCGTTTGCGGTAGTCGAGTTCATGCCGCAACGCCTCGGAGAAGAATGAGAGACTGCCGCCACCCTGCTTCTTGGCGGCGTGGAGCGCGAGGTCGGCATGGACGAGCAGATCTTGCGCATTGTCGGCGTCGACCGGATAGACGGCGACGCCGGCGCTGGCGCCCGGAAGGATGGTCGCGCCCCGATAGACGATCGGTTCGTTGATCTGCGACAGGACGCGCCCGGCGACCGTGTTGATGTCCTCGGTGCCGCCGGCACCGTTGAGGATCATCACGAACTCGTCGCTGCCCAGACGCACGCAGAGATCCGACGCCCGGCAAGAATCACGCATGCGCTGCGCCGTCACCACCAGCACATAGTCGCCGGCGGCGTGGCCAAGCGTGTCGTTGATCTGCTTGAACCGGTCGAGGTCGAGGTGGACCGCCGCAAGCCGCTCTCGCCGGCGCTGCGCGCCCTTGATCAGCGTATCGAAATGGTCGGTCAGGAAGGTGCGGTTGTGCAGGCCGGTAAGGCCGTCATGCACGGCGATGAAGGCCATGGAATTGCGGGTATCGATCAGTTCACGCGTCTTGCGCAGGATGGCGTTCGACATCGGCCTGAAGATGAAAAGTGCCACCAGCACGATGACGCCGAGGGTGGAGTAGAACAGCGTTCGATGGAGATCGAGAAGGCTTTCCGATCGCGCGTCGGCTTGGGCGCTGATGCGCTGACCGAGTGCCGCATAGCCCGACAGGGCCGCATTGGCGACGGAAGCGTCGAGGTTGACGCGTTCGCCGCCACCCTTGTAGCCGCCATTGTCGGCCATGCCGAGTTGCGATTCAAACGCCGAAACCAGGCGTTCGCCGTTGGCGATAAGCCCGACCGAGAAGTAATCGAGATGAAACGGCTTGGCAAAAAGGACGTTCTCGACTGATTTTGGATCGAGTCTTGCCGGTGCCGCCGGGTCGGCGACCACACGCTCGAGCAGAAGGTCGTAGTTCCTCTCGAAGTCGGCCGTGGCCTGTTTGAGTGCGGTGACCAGAGCCGGTTGTTGGTTGCGCGTAGCTGCTCCTGCCGCGTTGGCAAGGAAGACAATGCGTTGCGACAGCACCTTTTGCATGCCGACAATATCGAGCAGCGTGTCGTCGTGCCGATGGCCAGCCATCATCTGCTGGAGAAGGATGAAGGAGGCCATCACCATGGCTGCAATGATCAGCAGCGCCAGCCAATAGCCTGCCTTGATCAGCAGTATGAGCTTGCCCGAAATGGTTTGCATCGGTTGCTGCGACATTTTCTGGGGCGGTCCCTCTCGCCGACAGATTGTTGGGTATGAGAACCATTGGCTTGAAAGGTTAACAGCTCCGGAAGCCGACACAGCAGCAGCGGTGGAAAGCTCGCAAAATGGTTATCGCCTTCTTTCGCGCCGCAGCTGCATTTGAACATTTGCCATTTGGCGGCATTCTGGGGCGGCATTCTGGCCACTGACCGTCGGGTCACCGAAGCCGTCGCTTTTGCGGTGGATTTTTCGCCCGCGCGGGGCGACAGTCTATTGAATCTCAACAGGGCCAGATCATGAGCGCGGCATTCCTCTCCCATATCGACAGCGAGCTTCAAGGGCTGAAATCGGCCGGCCTCTACAAATCCGAGCGGGTGATCACCTCGACGCAATCGGCTAAGATCGAGGTGGGCGGCGAGAGGGTGCTGAATTTCTGCGCCAACAATTATCTTGGCCTCGCCGATAGCGCCAACTTGCGCGATGCGGCCAAGCAGGCACTCGACCGCTATGGTTATGGCATGGCGTCGGTGCGTTTCATCTGCGGCACGCAGGAAGAGCACAAGCAGCTCGAGGCGACGATTTCTGGCTTTCTCGGCATGGAGGACACGATCCTCTACGGCTCCTGCTTCGACGCTAATGGCGGCCTGTTCGAGACGCTGCTTTCCGAGGAGGATGCGGTCATTTCCGACGCGCTGAACCATGCCTCGATCATCGACGGCGTGCGGCTGTCGAAGGCGAAGCGTTTCCGTTACGCCAACAACGACATGGCGGCGCTCGAGGAGGAATTGAAGAAGGCCGAAGGCAGCCGCTTCAAGCTGATCGCCACCGA
>NZ_JBVVQE010000056.1:0-48592 GCF_055811435.1 Mesorhizobium sp. WSM4837 | reverse complement strand
CCGCACTCGATCACATGTCCAATGCTTCAGGTTCCTCCTTGCAAAATGGCTGGCATCCACACAAGAACTTGACGCACTCGAACCGGTTCATTCCCTGACCCGATGGGGACGTAAAACGCTCCACCATGCGATCGCTGGAGCCGATGCCCGCCCGCGTCGGGCGCACAAACTTGGGTACACTGGCAGCTAAGCACCTAGCAGCGCACCATATAATGCGGTTTGGTCATCAGGATTATCAATTTTCCACGTCTGGTCCGCACAATCCAAAACAAGTAAACTGTCAATCTTTACAGCAGTTTCCGGAGTTATCTCCATTAACATTCTGTCACCTACGTGCGAAAATCCAATCTTCGTATTTTTTCGAAGTGAACGCGTGTTTGCTGGACGAATCGATCCAGTCACTTTCTTAACCTTCAATCGCTCGAAGGCAAACTGGACTACTGCCCTGCCAGCCTCGACGGCGATCCCCTTCCCCGAGGCCGTAAGGTGGAGGCAAGTTACGATTTCTACATTATTCGAGACGTGGGACAGATTGGGGCCGCTGCAAATCAATCCGCAATAGCCAGCGAATTCTCCGGTTTGGCTTTTATCCTTGACGAACACCATCCATAAGCCGAAACGATTGAGCTGCCAATGATTGATGAACTGAAGCAGTGCAGCTTTCGACTGCTCTATCGTCGGATAGACTCCATCGCCGATGGCGTTCACCACGAACGGATCGTTATGAAGTCCATGTAAAAGAAGCTCGTCGCTATGCGACGGCGGCTTTAAGATAAGACGCGACGTTTCTAGGATGTACATGAGAGCTCCAGTTGTCTCGCTCCTACAGGCGTTTGCCGATCAGGCGCTGTGCGCGGTGATTATCGGCGATGGCCGTTGGGCTTACCTCCCCGCAGGCATTCTCGACCTCGGCACCGCCCGATTTGTGACAGTTCGTCCGCGCGTTCGTGTTGTCAGGTGTGATGCCCATGGATCCCGGCTCGGTGATGAGATCGGCACTCATGCCGGCGACAAGGCGCGTGGCTGGCATCGAGAATCCCGCCTCGATGCCCCCTACGTGGTCAGTGACATGCTTTCGCAGTCTATCCCTCATAGCAATTGGGCTCAATTGCCCGCCTCCACCGTGATGAGCAGACCTTCGGCCTGCTTGGCGACCAGCGAGGGCACGGTCATGAGTGCGGCGACAGCATTTTCCGTGGGTTTGATCATAGAAACATCCGCTGCTGCGTTCGGGAGGTACCCTGCATCGAACGTGCCAGAGTAAAACATCAAGCAAAGCAACGGAAGGCAGGTTTACGATCCTGTCGAGTATCCGACATTGAGAGCCGAAACCTTGCACCGGCGCCGATTTGCACGTAGTCGTACTTTTCGACTTCATAGCGTTGCAGGCGCTCTTGGCACTTTCCACACGGTCGTCATCGAGGAATGGCCTCCGCGCCGAGTGTCGATCCCTTGAAAAGGAATTTCCGTTGCGCAGCTGACTAGCAGGCGTCGCGCATGATCGGGCCAGCCGCGTGTGCGCTTGGCGAACGTCTTGAGCTCGGCTCGGCCTCGCGGCGAAGGCCAATGAGAACGCAAGGTGGGACGACATCGGTTCCACGCCAGCAACCCTGGTTTATGGACTGCAGCACGCAGAACGGCTCTTGCCATTCCTCGCTGCGCAGGCTCGCTGACCGCGTCAAAGACTTGAACGATTCATCCTACGGCAAGAGTTTATCCATCCTGCGGATGCATTGCATCGAAACAATCAATATTACGAAGAGTAACGTCCATGAAAAGAAGCCGCTTCGGAAGGCGGCGCATACAAGGAGGTGTCTCGTCGATGAAGGCGAAATTCCCTCTATGCAAACTTGATCGGCTCCCTTTCTTCATATCACGAGGCAGGTGCCAGCTAGAGTCGGTGCAGACACAGCGGTGAATGCACCGCGCTTGTAGGGCTGAGGTAGCCGTTCGCCTGCGTCGTTGACTATTCCTGTCCAAAACGCTTCCTCCATTGGAAATTGAGAAATGAGTCCATCTCGGCGTACAGCATTTATCACCGGTATCACCGTCCAGCACGGCGCGCTGCTTGCCGAACTGCTGCTTTCGAAGGGCTACATGGTGCATGGCCTGACGCGGCGAGCGTCGCTGATGGGATACCCAGCGGATCGACCACCTTTATCAAGCTCCTCATGAGGACCATCCCGACATGGTCCTGCATTACATGACGGATGCGACAAACCTGATCCGTCTTCGGCAGGAAACGCAACCCGACGAAATCTACAATCTGGCTGCGCAAAGCCACGTTCAGGTCTCCTTCGGGACCCCGCAACACCGCCAAATGCCAATGCGCTCGGCACGCTGACGGCTGCTGGAAGCGATCCGCATTCTTCGTCTTGAGACAAAAACGCGGTGCTACCAGGCATCAACTTCCGAACTCTTTGGTTCGGGCCAGGGTGTCCCGCAGCAGGAGACCACTCCGTTTTATCCACGCTCGCCCCTATGCGACGGCGAAGCTCTACGCCTACTGGATCACCGTGAACTACCGCGAGGCATACGGCTCTGTGCAAGCACCGGCATACTGTTCAATGAGGGCCGACGTTCGGCGAAACTTTCATCACGCGCAAGGTGACGCGTGCGGTGGCTGCGGTCATGGCCGGCAACAGGACTGCCTCTATCTCGGAAACTTGGAAGCAAAGCGCGACTGGGCTCGGCGCGCGACTATCTCGAGAGCATGTGGCACATCTTGCAGCATCACGAACCTGACGATTTTGTGCTCGCGACTCGCGAGACGCATTCCGTCCGCAGCTTTGTCGAGGCTGCCTTCAGGCGAGTCGGAAGGAGATCGTCTGGGAGGGCGAAGGCGTAGACGAGGTGGGACGCGAACGCGGGAGTAACCCACCGCTGATCCGTATAGACAAACGTTATTTCCGTCCGACCGAGGTTGACCTGCTGATCGGCGACGCCTCCAGACTAAGGCGCCACCAAGCTCGGTTGGAAGCCAAAAAACCACCTTCGACAAGCTCGTCTCGGAAATGGTCGATGCCGATTGCCGCGCCTACGGGATCATGCTTTCGTGACGTGAAAACACGGATGACTTGGCGGGCAGGTTCATCTTGCCGTAGATCAATCCGCATTCGCACGCCCGCCCTCTCGGGCAGTCCCGGCATCCAGCCAGGTCCGGTCGTTTGGGTCGGCAAATTCACACATCCTGCGAAGCAGAAAACCATCCGCTCCATTCATGCGATCGACGATTTCGCAAAAAACTGGCCTTCAAACAGATCGGAGTAACCACCCATAGAAGGTTGCCCAATACGTGACGTCGTTCAAAATCCATGGAGCAAAGGGTAAACAGGTAACGTCGCCGTTTGGAAGAACAACGTTCCGATACTGTCGTTCGTCCACGCAGGTCAACGCTGCGTCCACTGGCTGCCGTGGTTCTAGCATCTTGAGGTCGACGTTCCGCCCCTGCTGGTCACGGGTCGTGCGCGAACAAGTGCTTCGGCAGATGATGAGACCATGTCGGGATGAACCTCGCCTAAAACCATAGATTTCTGCGTCGACGAGTTGACGAACCAGATCGCGATACTTGTCTCGGACAAGGGGGCTGTTCATGTGGGTGCCATCATAGAAAACATGGACCACGAATAGGCCCAAGCGCAGGGGTTGCAGGCGTTGCAGATCCTGCCCGTTCATTCCCACCAGCGTCGTGAAAATCCTGATGCCGTGGCCTCTGGGGCGTGCTCCACCATTTCGGTACAGTCCGGATTGAGCCAAGGATCGGAGTACCCCGCAAAGCCAATGTCGACGGAAGTGGGTACGCGCGCCAGACACCGCTTGAAATCCTCAAGACCTGGATGCTTGGCATGAGAGACTTTTCTTTGCTGGTCCGCGAGCTTGTCCCGCGGACAATATGAACATCCCACGATGCATCCCGTGGTCGTCGTTATCTTTAAAAACCTGCCGGCTGGGATTGCTGACCGAAGTTCCGGCAAAATCACTGGTAATGACTCCTACCTTCTTACATCCTGCGAAGCGCCACGACAGTCTGCTTTGGCCTTCTTGACACCGCCTGCTAAGCCCACTGAGGCAACGCGGCCATCTAGCCTAAGCAGCCGGCTCCAAATTTTCCGAGCGTCGCTTCACAAACTTCGAGCGCATCGGCCCCAGACCGCATCGCATCTGTCTAGCATCAGCCATCGCGGAACATGCAGCCCTAACCGTTGATCGCGGAGGCGCCGCCGAGATGCGCGTACAGCACCCTTGATCCGGCCGGAAAGGAGCCTTTCTGGATGAGGTCGATCATCCTTTGCATCGATTTACCTTCGTAGACGGGGTCCGTAATCATCCCCTCAAGCCGCGCATACAGGCGAATGGCCTCCTTGGTTCCTCGGACGGACTGCCATAACAGGGGCCCGCGTAGTCATCGAGCAACACGACGTCATCTTGGACGATCTCCGTTCCGAACTTGATGAGCGCCGCTGTATGTTGGGCAATGCCAAGCACCTGCGCTCCGGTCTGTGCGGGGGTGGCGGAGGCGTCGATTCCGATCACTTTGCGCTGTCGACCGTCCTCGGCGAACCGACGAGCATGCCGGCCTGCGTAGAACCGGTGGCCGTGCAAGCCACGATGTAGTCGAAGGCCCAAGCTGTTTTTCCTGATCGCGCACTTCCTCTGCGAACTCCACATAGCCAAGGCCGCCATTCGGGTGAACTGCCGCCTTGACTTCGTAGACTGCTTTTCCCAGCTGCGGCTGATACCAATGTCAAAGCCTTCGTCTACCAAATGCATCTCTGCTCCTATGAGGCGGCTCAAGAGAATGTTGCCGACTCGGTCGTAGACGACATCCTCATGTGGTACCCAGCTCTCCTGGACCAGCAGACATTTCATGCCGGCCTTGGCGGCGACCGCAGCGACCATGCGCGTGTGGTTGGACTGCACGGCGCCGACGGTGACGAGCGTATCGGCATTTAACGCGATCGCGTCGGGAACGATGTATTCGAGCTTGCGCAGCTTGTTTCCACCGAAGGCGAGACCAGAGTTGCAGTCCTCGCGTTTGGTGTAGATTTCCACCTTGTCCCCGAGAAGCTTTCCGAGGCGCTCGAGCTTCTCGATGGGTGTAGGCCCGAAGGTGAGCGGGTAACGCTCGAAATTTTCCAGCATGTTTTCTCCGGCGGCACGGGATCGAGCTGAACGAGCGACGCAGAGCTGTTTTGCAAGAGGCCTATTTGATAGTGAGGTCGGCTGCGTTCGGATGTTCCAACAGAGCGCCACTGTTATGTTTTCCGGCGCTTCGTTCTCCTTCGAGACGAGCAACCCGCGTGCCGTGCGATTCACTACCATTGTCAGGAGAACCGAACCTGCATTCCCTTGGTGTTAGAACGATGAGAATGCCGTCGCCTTCGACCATACTAGGCAACCATGACCTCAATAATCAAACTTGAACAAAGTGATGAATCTGGGCTCTGATCTTGTTACAGCGCCTCAAGGGAGGAGCAACGATATGCCGAGCGTTTGATTGCGCCGGGGCACGTCTTGAGTATCATTCCTATGCTCATCATCGTCGCGCGACTGGTACCGAACTTCCTGGGACCTATCGAAAACAGACCCGTGCTCGGCTTTTCCGGCGCAGCTGGATCGCCAAATCAGAAAGAGCACACTTGCGAAATAGCCCAGCTGAAGAAGTAGCGAACAGCCCAGCGTCGTGACGACTGCTAGACGGAACGAATAATGCGAGGCGAAGTAAACCGTCACAGCGTTGCCGCACAGGACGAGCCCGAGGAACCGGCAAAATGTGATGAAGCGCAATGCCGTTCTCCTGATTTGTCTCGTCAAATCATGCAACTCATGTTGCGATCTGGTCGGCCGCGACATGGGTCTGGCAGTTTTTCGGGCAGACGCGGCCGCAGGCTCCACAGCCAATGCAGCGGCCGGCATGGTCGACAACCATGATCATGCGATTGAGCTCACCATCGAAGTCGTCGTCACCGCCGTCGCAGGCGCCGAGGATTTCCCCCGCGTCATCGACGCCGTAAAGATGCATGACCTCGCGCGAGCAGACTTTGAGACAGCGGCCGCAGCCGATACACATCTTGCCATCTATAGCGATCAAATATTCCGGCACCCATATGGAGCCGTCGCGGGTGATGAATTCGCCCTTCATCGTAAAGTCTTCATTTTCGCGAGCTCTCTCCTGGCACCATGCAACTCCGCATAAACGGCGTGCGCTTTCTCGGCCACTTCCTCTATCTCAGTCCATTTCACCGGAAGACCCTCGGCAAGGTCGCGCAAGTTCGTCTTAGCAATTGCTGCGCGCAGTTGAAGCTTTCGGACCTTTTTCACCATCTGATCCAAGTTTGACATGATCCTTCCTTGAAAATCGGTCTTTTCACGCTCGCACGACATGGCAATAGGCATAGCTGCAGTCGCGTCATCGACCAGTTTGGTTCCGGAATCCGCAGTTCCGGAAAGTCTCGAGGCCCAAGCGGCGGACGCCTCGACAGAATGAGCAACTGCCTGCCCGCGAAAAGCACGCGCCCGAAGCCCAGAAACTTTCACCTTGCGGGCACTTCATCAGGCCTGAGCAAACCCTGCTGCGGTGAAAACGTAGAGCCTCCATCACGTCCCGATCCGGATCGCACATGATTGGATCTCACGCCGCAGTTCCTTGGTGACGGTAAAGCCGCCAGCAGCTCGGTCCCCGATTTAGCATCGGATAAGCCGCAGGAGGCATTGGTCAAACAGGGGCAAGACGCTCGCCGTCCTTGTTTACGGCAGGCCAGGCGCTGCGTGAGAGATTTCGTTTCCTCAATTCCAATCCTCGTCCGCAACCGAGGATTTCTGCTTTCGGGTACGCCGGGTTCGGGCACACCTGCGCAACCGCGGGCTGGCGTGGGAGGCCCCATTCCACGCAATTGACGTCTTCGTGGCCGATCTCGAACACTTCCTGGACTGTGTTGACTTCCAAGACATGCCAAATTCGGCTCGAACTTCTCCTCCGCGCCGTATCCGCTTGTTGGTCACTAATGTCTGAGCCTTTACTTGCAGCAAACGATCCCCCCCTCTGCTGCCTGGGCATACTTCCTGCGGGCGCGCCGCCGCAGAAAACTGGGATTGAGGGTTCAATTCCAGGTGTGGTTCCTTTGTGATCTTTGCTCATCAGGCGGCTGCGCTTTGACTTTCCGGAGCCTTATTTTGCGGAACCACGCAAAGATCCGCGGAACAGGCGTTCTCACCCGTGTAGTTGGCCAAGGCTTGGAGCAAGGGGGTAAGGTAGTACTGTTTGATGTGGTCCGGCATTGGCTTCGGAAAATCGAGCGATTTCAGCGCGACGTCGATCAGCTCGATCGCGCGAACCTTGTTGCCACACTCGTAGTGGTACTGAGCGACCGGAACGTACCAAACGAATTTAAGGGGGCCGTCGCTTTGTGGGGAACTCAGTGCCAAGATCTGTTCAGACAGCTCCTTGCCCATTGCGAAGCGCTCAGTATGGGGAAGATGGGAGTTGTTCGTCGAGGGATCGAAGAGTTGTTTCAGGGCCATTACCATCCAGGACACGGCCTCAAACTTCTTGTCGATAGCGTCCTCGACCAATTGGCGCATAACTGGCAAGCCGGTCTCCATGTCGCACATCTTGTGCAGCAGAAGATCCACATGAGTATGCCGGAACGCGTAATTGTCTGGCATTAAGGCTAGGCCTCCTTCGACGGCCGAGAGCGCCGCCTTCCAATCCTCCGCCTGCATGGCCGGCTGGAGTTCGGCGTATATCGGTTCGGTCAGCGCCAGTTCGCGCGCTGTGCGCTGATTCCTAGCGATCCGCCCTTTGTCGGCGGCTTTCGCTTCATCGCTGCTGCGCCAGCTTCCTTCTATAACTCTGGGTAAAACGTCATCGAGATCCACCGAGTGTCCGATGAATGCGATGCGTCCGTCGCGGTCCACCAGGAACGAGGCAGGAATCCCGAGAGAAGAACTCGCCTTCATCCATAGTCTGTTCATTTCGCCTGTGTAATCGAACGCGATCCGATAATTTAGATTGGGGAACCTCTGAATCAGCCAAGCATCCAAGCTCGTCCGCGTCTCCTCCGCGGTGGGGCCCTCTTCGCTAGCCGCGACTCCGACGACCGCAAATCCGCTGGTTTGATATTTGTCCTGTAGCTGCATCAAATGGGGCATCGCCGCCACACAAGGTCCGCACGCAGTCGCCCAAAACTCAACAAGGTACACCTTGCCGGGTTGAAAGTTGGTGAGGGGCTTGCCACGCAGCCAGCCTTTGACTTTGATCGGAGGAGCGGGGGATTCAATCCGCAACACCATGTTATTCTCCAAAGCTTTTCCCACACCTTGTTGGCGTCTATGAGCAATCTGACTCTACCCTCAGGAACGGAACACACCTGAGCCCATCACTCGTGTTGCTTATTCTCATGCGGGTCAGCTCACCCACCATCGCCGCACCTCAACTAGCAAAGGCCGTGCCAGCACGCCTGGCGCGCAGCAAATGCTTTATTGGCTTCAAAAGTCCAACAGGCCCAACACGGCGATGTTTCGAACCCGACATGTTTTCAGCCGGCTGTAAGCTTTTGGACACGCATCACTCATGTGTCAGTCGCTTTAGGACAGCGAAGACGTCCGCTGTATTGCCGACTGTAAGATTGGCCTCGCCTAGTGGAGCAGCAGCACTTCGGCGCCCGGCTCGAAGAGCTGGTAACCCCACGACTGGCTCGCGCATGCGACTGCCTGCCGGCCGGCTCATGGCTGACCTCTTCTCCTAGCGCCGGGGTCATGAGGGCCAGGCCATCGAGTTCGAGCTGCCGCGGGTGCTGCGTAAGCTGTTTGCCTAGACGTCGGACGCCGCATGCACGTCCCATATTTTTCGTGAGCGAGCTTGGGAAGGTTTCTGGTAGGTGGTACGCAGTTCAGGCATTCGCCTCTGCTCCCGCAGGAACGGTCAGCGCCCCGAGCCGGGTTCCGAGTTTCCTTGAACTAGTCCCAATCACTTGCCTCACCCGATCCAAACACGACACGCATCGCCACGGGCGGGAGCCCTTCACTCCACCGACCCATCCATGGGCGTCAAGACCACTGCGCAATTCGGAGTGAGCAACGTAACACGGCCTTTACCGCCGTAGCGCAAATGCACCCTCGCAGAATTATGCAGTGCGCCGGTTCAGTCATGAGACTTGGGAGAAGGCTGGCCTTCGCTGCAGCGAAGCCAGAATCACTACTTGGATGCCACCGCCAATGATCCGCCGTCCGTCATATCCCGCTGCCCATCTCTTCTGCTACGGTGTCGGACCAGCTCTTTACAGAGGTAGGGCTGATGAAACTGGGATGCTCGGGGTTGGCGCGCGGCGCGCGCCCCAGAAGGCTGTCGAGGATGCGACGCGCTCGCCAGGCCAGCAGGCTTAGATTCGGATCAGCCAGCCCACGCTGTCCTAGGCTCGCGTTTTGTACGAAGATGCGTCTGTCACGCGGTCCGTCCCAGCACACCGAAAAATCTTCGCGAATAGCCAATTCGTTGTCGCTCTTTTCCAGCCGGTTCGCCATCGGTTCCAAGAAGCCTGGCACCGCGCTCTCGTAACCGGTGGCCAGGATGACGATCTCGGCCGTGACTTCTTCGACCTCCTCCATGCCGTGCTGCAGGGTGAGTCTGTGGCCCGCGCCGGCGTTGATGCAGTGCGAGACAGTGCAGCCCGGCCGCAGTGTGAGATCGCATCGGTTTGGCTCTAGAAACGCGTGGCGGTATAGCGCCTGATAGGTCGCGCGCAACATGCTTTCCGAAATGCCGTCCGAAGCAAGCACGAAGCGCCGCAGGAACAGCTTGCGCTGCGGCTCGCTCATTGCCGAGAAACGATCCGAAAAGCAGGGCATGAACAACTCGTTTGTGAACGGGCTGTTGTCGATGGGCAGGTAGTTTTCGCGCTGCGAGACCCAGGTTATCGAGACAGGCCGCCGTTCTTTTGGCAGACCAACAAGGTGCAACAGCACCTCGGCTCCGGACTGTCCCCCGCCGACCACGCAGACATGCTTTTTGTGCACCTCAGGATGAATGTGCAGCAATTCAGATGAGTGGAACAGATTGCGTCCAGTCCAGCCCTGAAACTGCGGCGGAATATGCGCCTGCTTGCCAATGCCGACCACGACGTTTCTGGCGCCGAGAATCGCCTTATCGGTGCGCACCCGAAACTCGCCGTCAAAGCGGATTTCGCGCACCGTCTCGCCGCCGCGGACAAGCGGGTTCCTGTAGAAGGCCCAGTTCAGGTATTGCTCGAACTCAGCTCTGAGCACGGCTTCGAACTGTGCATTCAGGAAGTGGTACAGACGCCCGTTCTCATGCAGGTAGTTCACGAAAGTGTAGGCTGATCGCGGGTTTACCAGCGTGACCAAATCCTTGAAGTGGCTGACCTGGAGCTCCGAGAAATCGAATGCGCTGCCTGGGTGCCAGCGGAAGTCGACTTGCCGATCCAAGAACAGTGCCCCTTGCCCAATTTGCTCGTGCATCTGGCACGCAAGGCTCAAATTAGACGGCCCAGCCCCCACTCCAACGCAAGAGAGTTCCACTTGCCTTGCTCCTATAGGTGTTTCCCAATTAGGCGATGTTCACGGCGAATATCGGCCATGGCCATTGGGCTTACTGTCCATGCGGGCATTCTCGACCTCGGTGCTGCTGGATTTGCTAGAGTTTGATCGCGCTTTCGTATTGTCGGGTATGAAGCACCATGGATCCCGGCCAAGTGATGAGATCGACACTCATGTCCACGACTTGTGAGCGTGGACGGGATCGACGTATCTCCGCCCGCCTTGGATGATCGCGTCTCAGTCAGCGAGATGCTTTCCGACGTTATTCCGTGTTTTAATCGGGCGAAGTCGCCCGCCTCCACCATGATGCGCCGACCTTTGACCGACTTGGCTATCAGCGAGGGCGCGGTCTCGAATGCGGCGACAGCATTTTTCCCTGAGCCTGCTCATAGGAGGGCATCCGCTGATGTGTTCGGAAGATCCTCTGCATCAAACGTGCCAGAAGGAAACTTTCATGAAACAACGGTTAGCGGGTTTGTGATCCTGTCGGGTATCCGACAATGAGGGGGAAACCTTGCGCCGGTGGCCGATTTGCCGCGTCGCCGTCCTCTTGCCAGGAGCCGGTAGCTAATAGGGCAGCTCCGCATCGGAATTTTCTCTTAGGACGGCCAGCAACCCAGGTTCATAGACTGTGGCGCGGAAAAAGGCTCTTGCCACTCCTCGCGGCGGAAATCTGAAAAGACGCCTTCGGAAGCCGGGGGCCGCAGGAGGTCTCTCCCGTCTTGCGGAAGATGGAGGCGAGATCCGGATTTTGAGACGCAGAATCCAGCTAAAGACGGTCACACAGCTATGTCGAGGCCGTGCCCCATCCTGCAGCACCACGAGCCTGACGGTGCTCGCGACCAGTGAGACGCATTCGGTCCGCAGCCTTGTCGAGGCTGCCTCCAGGCGGGTCGGGAAGGAGATATTCTGGGAAGGCGCGCAGGTGTTGACGAGTTGGGCCGCGAACGCCGGAATAACCAGGCGCTGATCCAAATAGACAAACGTTGTTTCGGGCCATTCGAGGTTGACCTGCTGATCGGTGATGCCTTCAAGGCGGCCATCAAGCTCGATTGGAAGCCGACGACTACTTTCGATGAGCTCGCCTCGTAAATGATCGAGGCCGACTCCCGCGCGTACGGGATCACGCTCGCGTGACTCGAAAAACGCAGTGATTTCGCCGGGCATTTGCAGTCCAAAGCAGCATTCGCCGGCCCGCCTCTCTCAGGCGGTCGGCCGGCACCCAGTCAGCACCCGGTCGTTTGGATCGGCAAATTCACACATCCTACAGAGCAGAAAACCATCCGCTCCGTTCATGCGATCGACGATTTCGCAAAAGACTGCGCTTTTAAAGAGATCGCCGTATTCGTCGCATAGAAGGTTGCCCAGTACGTGACGCCGCTCGAAATCCATGGAGCAGAGAGTAACCTCGCCGTTTGGAAGGAGAACATTCCGATACTGTCGTTCGTCCACGCATATCAGCCCTCCGACGACTGGCTGCCGTGGTTCTACAATCTTAGGATCTACGCTTCCACCCCTGCTGCTCACCGGTCGCGCGCGAACTAGGGCTTCGGCAGGGATAATGTCGACGATATCGGGATGGGCCTCGCCCAAAACCACGAATCGAATTGATGGGATGTCGGCGTCGACGAGTTGCCCAACAAAATCGCGATACTTGTCTCCAACAAGGCGGCTATTCATGTGGGCGCCATCATCAAAAACATGAACCACGAATACCCCCAACCGCAGCGCCTGCAAGCGTTGTAGATCCCGCCCCTTCATTCCCACAAGTGTCGTGAAAATCCTGATGCCATGGCCTTTGGCGGAAGCGTGCTCGACCATTTCGGTGCAATCCGGATTGAGCCATGGCTCAGAATACCCGGCAAAACTAATGTCGACGGAGGTTGGTACGCGCGCCAGACAGCGCTTGAAATCTCCAAGACTAAGATACTTCGTATCAGATACTTTTCTTTGCCGGTCAGCGAACTTGTCCTGCGGACAATATGAACATCCCACGATGCATCCTGTGGTCGTCGTTATCTCCAAAACTCTGCCGGCTGGGATAGCAGAGCGCAGTTCCGGTAAAATCATTTGCTACTGACTCCCACTCGTCTGGTCATGCATAACGTCCAGCATGGTGTCTTTGGCTTCATGACACCGACGGTCAATACGTTCCGAATGAACCCAGCCATCTCCGACTGGGCAGCAGTCAACGGCCGGCTTCCTCAATCTGCCGAGCGAACTATCAACGAACTTTGGGCACATCGGCGCGGCAGCGCGGCGCAACCGCAATGTCGCGCGTCAGCCATTGCCAAAGGTGTAGCAGTGACCGTTGAGCGGGCGCGCCGCCGAGATGGCGTAGCAGACCATCAATCGTCTCGCGCGTTCTCATGCGGTCAGCCCCCACTCAATGGTGCCGCATCTCCAGCAAAGGCCGTGCCAGCGCGGTTAGCCGCAGCAACTGCATGAGTAGGCTTCGAGAAACCTCTCGCCCAAGGCGGCCGGTTTTTTTGGACCAGACATGTTTTTTTGTCGCTGTCAGCTTTTGGACATGCCCTGCCGTTGGTTCCAGGATGCGCGCCTCAAACTTTCCACGACTGACCTCTCCGACCGCTGAAGATTGCGCGCTGATAGCGCACACCTGGCGCGTCGGCGCCTTGGTCGCACTGACCTATCGCGCGGCGGTGGACGACCGGATGCGCTTTGGAAAATCCAATACGGTCGGAGCCTACTTCGGGCTTACGCCCAAAATATCAATCCGGTGAAACCGATCGAGACGGTGGTGTAGCAAGGTCGGCGATACCATGGTGCGAACCGGGCGCTTTGAAGCGGCGCACATCATGCTCAAAGCGGGCAACCCGCTTCTCGAGCCTGAAAGACTGGGCGCTCTCCGTGGCGAAACGTCGGGCGCATGGAGCGCGCCAAGGTGGCCCTTGCCCGCTAGTTGGGCATCGTGCTCCATCGCATGTCGGTGGAAGCTACCGAATTCCGTTCAGCAAGGCTGCCAGTGATGGCATAGGAGATGAGGATTTGTGCGAGCCGAACGGCTCTCCTGAGGGTCCGCGTCGCCGGGACGAGAGCCTGGCAAAGTCGCGTGTAGTGCTGTGAATGCTTCGGCAAACCACGTGCTGTATTGCCCAGATAGATTGTGCTGCCGACCCAACGCGTCGATATTGTCGCGGCGAGCCTATCCTCGCTACGCAGCGCAAGTGTTAGACGCACACGCTCGTCGAGCGGGGACGATCTGCTCGCGCGTCCCCCTGATTACAGCCATGAAGGCGAGCGAACAATTGCAAGAGGCACAAGCTACCGGCGCCATCGATCGTAACGATTTGTCTTATTCGAGCTCGACTGGTGTGGCGTTCCAGTCGGGTGGGGTCTGCCTGAGAATGTTGCGAACGAAGAAGTCCAGGAGTTTGCGCTTAGTATAGATGCCTGGCGCGCCGTGATCGGCACCAGGCACATAGACCATGTCGAAATCTTTGCCCGCCTTGATGAGCCGGTCGGCAAGCTGGAACGTGGAGGACGGGTCGACATTGTGGTCCATTTCGCCGACGACGAGCATCAGCCTACCCTGCAGCCTGTAAGCATTGTCGATGGCGGAGGATTGGGAATATTCAATGCCGACTGGCCACCCCATCCACTGTTCGTTCCACCAGATCTTGTCTATCCGGTTGTCGTAGCAGCCGCTGTTGGCGACCGCGACCTTATAGAATTCGGGATGGAAGAGCAGCGCGCCCACCGCGCTCTGGCCGCCTGCGGACCCGCCGAAAATGCCGACATTGGAGATATCGTACCACGGATACCTCGCGGCGGCCGCCTTGTGCCATAGAATGCGATCGGGAAAGCCTGCGTCATTCAGATTTTTCCAGGCAACGTCATGAAAGGCGCGCGAGCGGTTGTTGGTACCCATGCCATCGATCTGCACAACGACGAAGCCCAGCTGCGTGAGCGGCTCTGTCCGCCTTGAGAAGGATTTTGGGACAAAGGAGCCCTGGGGCCCGGCATAGATATTCTCCACCACCGGGTACTTCTTCTTCGGATCGAAATTGGCGGGCAGGTGGATGACGCCCCAGATATCAGTCTTGCCGTCGCGCCCCTTGGCTTGGAAGCTGAGTGGAGGCTGCCAGCCGGCGGCGACGAGCTCGGAGATGTCGGCGGTCTCCACCTGCATGAGTTTGGCATTGTCGCCGGCGCGGTAGAGCATCATGCGCGGCGGTAGATCGATGCGTGACCAGAGATCGACGTAATAGCGGCCGTCAGGAGAGAACTCGATATGGTGATTGGCCGGCTCGGGCGTGAGCTCAGTCAGCCCCTTCCCGTCGAAGCCGATGCGGTAGCCATGGACGAAGTAGGGATCCTCCCCCGGGTTCATCCCGCTCGCCTCGAACCAGATCTGGCGCTTGACCGGATCGACATGGTTGACCCCCCGGACCACCCACTCACCGAAGGTGATCTGGTTCTTGAGCGCGCCCGTCTGGCCGTCGAACAGATACAGGTGCTCATGCCCATTGCGCTCGGACGCCCAGATGATCTCCTTCCCGTCGTCGACATCGTAACGAAAGACTTTCCCGGTACCGTGCTGGTTCATCACCAGCAGCCGGTAATCAACGAAGGTCGTGCTGGTCTCTTCGATCAGCGAGCGTGCGCGCCCTGTGCGGGCGTCTACCTCGACCAGCCGATAGAGCTGATGGCCGCGCTGGTTATATTCGAAAGTGAAGCCGCGACCGTCTGCCCACCATTGGAGAGCGGAAAGTTTGAAGGGTTGGAGAACAGGGCGTTGTCGATCACGATCTGGCGGCGGGCGGCAATGTCGAACAGGACCGGCTGGGGCAGCGGAAGGACATCGCCCGGCTTGGGATAGACCATTGCCGAATATTCGCGCTGCAACCGGTCCGTCGACGAATTGAGGTAGGGGACCACCCGGTTGAAGCCGGGGCGAACACGGTAAGCCGCGAGGTGGCGCGAGTCCGGCGACCAGCTCAGTGTCGAAAAGACGTAGTAATTGCCCTCGGATCCATCCCGGCTCAGCGCAACATCCTGCAATCCGTCATTGCTGCGCAGGAAAACATTGTGGTTCTTGATATAGGCGATCCATTTGCCGTCGGGCGACGCGCTGCAGTTGTCGGGGTCGTTCTGCGCCGGCGGCGTGTATAGGTGGCCGAGCGGCCAAAGTTCCGGGTCGTCCGAATCCAATGTGGTGCTGGTACAGTCATAGCTTACAAGGTCGCAGCTCCACCAGGTGTCTTCAATCTGGAAGTCGAGCCTGCGACCATCCTCGGTCAGGTCGAAACGCTCGAAGGGAAGATCGTCGGCCTGATACCGCTTATGGCTCGCCCCGTTTAGCGCCGCCGCCAGACGGGCCTGATCGAAGGGCGGCCGCTTCACGCCCGTGGCGACATCGACCAGCATGAACTGGCGCTTGCCGTGGCTAGTCAGGCGGTAGACGAAGGCTTCACCCCCCGTCAGCCAGAAAGGCATTTCTGGGAGATTGACAGTGAGTCCGCTATAGCGGTCGTTTATGTTAAGTGCCCGCTCAAAATCGGCCGGCGCTGGCGGGGAATGTGCACCGTTCGAACCGTTGGGCAGCGTCTGAGTGGTTGCCGATCCCGATGCCCGCTGAACCAGTAGCCCGAGGGTCAAAGCGCCAATCTCGTCCATGTCTCTTACTTCTTTCGGTTTTCGGAATACGCATTTTGGATTTGGCTTCTCACGCCGGTCCGCAGCACCGCCGAGAGTCGCCTTGGAGGAGAGCCTCCAGGCGGGTGCAGCAGGGCCGCAGTCATCATCACAGAGAGTTCCTTGAGAACATCCAGGAACTGGTCGGGTGACCGATTCCAGAGTCGGCGTCCGCGCCAATAAGGGATCTTCGATGCCTACAATCAGGGAATTCTCAACGCCCGATCACACGTGACGATCACGGCCTCTTTCTTCTTCTGCATCTGGAAAGTCATGCTGTAGGACGCCGGATGTCGCGGCGGCAGAAATCATTGTGCACATGTCGACGCTCTCCGCATGAAGTCGGTCGGATGACACGAAGCAATATGCGCGCCAAAGGAAAAACCCGTTTAGATACAAGGCAACCGATCGAACCGGCTATGTCGCATGTCCGACATTCGTCGGGCGTCGGACAATGCCACCCGACATGTCGCGGGGCGTCAAATTGCCCCTCTTCCTCGACTGTGTGGCTAGACTTCCTGACGGGCAACATGCGTGCTCTAGGGAGTACTGCCCTAAGGGGCTCCTTCATAACCGGAGCCCTTCTCGCGGAGAAGTCCTGATCGCTAACGTGCTCGAATGGGAGCCCCCAGCCAGCCAATCCTCGTCGACGAAAGACCCCTCCGTAATCCCGCCCGCACCGAGGAGGCCCTTGAGGAAAATGCCAGTCGGATTGTGGATGGCATTGAAGAATACTTCCTCCGAGTGCGCATCGAGATGGTCATAGGTGAGTCACGAGAGCAGCGACATGCCGCTGGAATCGTAAAGGTTCTTCGATGCTTCGCCGGTACTGTACCAGTAGCGTGAGTCCACCCTCGAACGAAAAGACTCAGGCCGCCCCGGCTACCGACGCAGACTCGGCGATCACCGGCACCTCGGCAGCGGTGGCGCCCGCCGTCAGGCCAAAAAGCGCCACCTATGTCAAAAACAGTCGCCGCATCTTACCGGCACATCGCATGCCGACGACCTACCTCGAGTCCGCGGCCGGTGGTATCGCGCCCCGGAATCGCACGTACTCCCGCGTATCAGGATGTCTCGGCACCATGCTGTCTCTCCTCTACTCATGCGTCTGCAGCTATTTGCGCATGTTCCGTGCCAAATCTGAAATTATTCGGTTTCAATAGGATAGCTGCAAACCGCCGTGGCCATACCCGACATTGTTAGACTGCAGAAAAAGCGGAATGCGGGGGCGTGCCTTGCTGAGTGGCGTAAGTCGGCGGTGACGAAGCCGCTCGCGAGCGCGCCTCAACAGCGCTGAAGCGAGCGAGCGGCGTGTCGGTGGTCATCGATGCTCCCCGGCAGGGTCGGGTTGCTGATCTTCAACCTGAGTCGAAGGAGCCACCGATGAGACCACATGATGGACCAACGCTCCTCGTGGAGAAGACCCCTACGCTAAATTCGAGCTTTCTGAACGGCACTGCACGGCGGCTCTTCGTTCAGCTCAAGCGGCTCCGGCCAATTGCCGAATACGGGGTGGGCGGTCATGCATCTGTTCGAGCGGGAATGCTCGATGCAGCACCGTTCCACTGCGAGTCGCCTGGCGGCCATCTCCCTTCCCGGCCAACCGAACCGCTCCTGACTCCTCTGCTCGTAGCGATCCTGGCCTGCCGATCGAGGAAGCCCACCTCGCCGATCACCATCGTCTCCAGGCCTTCACCAGCTCGCACTCAAATTCCAACGCTCTCAGGTGCTCGCGGCCAGTTCGAGGCACATCCTATCCCATTTGCGCGGCAGTAGCGCTCAATCCTCTTCCGCACGAGCAACATATCGTCTCACCGCGAGGGCTTTGCGTTCGGTCCTGTCCAATGTCCGACAATATCGGATACGCAACGTAGCTGAGGCGAATTCATCACCTTGCGTTTGAACGGTTTTCACACTTGGCACGGTACATGCGCCGTGATTCGCAGACACGTCGCGGACCAAGGAGAAATCGTTCCATGATCACCTCGCCGAAAGCTGCCGCCGCGGGTCTCCCGGATCCAGCCAACGATGACGCTCAACTGAGGCCCGGCAACATGAAAACGGTTGCTCATCCGGCTCGGCGCCGCCCGCCCATCCACCTTCTCCCACCATGGGGTAGACTGAGACGCAGCGCCTTCAAAGTGAGGAACAATCACTTTGCCGCGAACCTTTCCTCCCGTTCTGCCACCACCGCCACCGTCGATGAAACTTCGGCCTGGCTGGCTGCGCAGGATAGTTGCGGCGGCCGCGCTCCATGATCCAAAACCGAAGCTTTGGGAATTCAGTTCCTGCCCCGCTTAGTTCCTATTTGTGTGTGCTATTCTGCCATGCGCCTAATGAGATTGTCCCACCTGCTGACCGCTCCTAACGTGGTTGTGATCAAAGCCAAGAGCTAGCAGTCAACAGGAGTGACCATCAAGAACATTATGAGCTTATCCATCCCTATGACCCAGAGGCTGTGGCGGCCTCCACGGAAAAGGCATTTCGCATGTCGCCAGAGGAACGGAAAGACCGTTTGGAGCGCAATGAAGAACAGTCTCCACGGCCACGATATCCTATCGATGGTGCCACGGCTTCTCTCAAAGCTCTAGGCGGCGGACTTGCCAGCATGAGGCTGATCGCGACCAAGTGAATCAGGGCAGCATTCCGGCCTCGCCGAGGCGTGGTTAATGTGCTGTGGTAACCCCGATGGCGAAGACCGCAGACCAACTACCCAGGTCGGTTGTAGCCGATTGTGCTGGCACGGGAGCGACGAACTTGCGGCTGCGGCCCCTCGTCAAACTAGTTGAGCCGATCCGCAATAAGGGCTCTCGTCGCCGGGTCCGTCGGTGTCGAGCATTCGACTGTCATCGCTTCGCTGATCGAGACCCCGTGTATTGAATATGTCGACCCACCCGGTTGGCGACATCGCTGATGTGCTAAGCAGCATCGACCTACACCGCACGCCAGATCTCAAGACGTTAGCTTGAGCACATTCCATATTAAAACAAGAGGAAAAAGACATGGGTGAGCTCTCTTGCAGTCGGCAGGTTCCTTCAAACGAGCGGCCACGACTGATTGTCGAGGGCGCTCACGCCGCACGGCAACATCAAATGCTGGCATCCATTGACCTGAATTTACTGTTGTCTCTTGAGGCGCTGCTGGAGCACCGCAACGTCACGCATGCGGCTCGGCACGTGCGCTTGAGCCAACCGTCGATGAGCCGAGCGTTGACAAGGCTGCGTGGCATTTTCAATGACGATCTTTTGGTTCGCGGCTCGAGCGGCTTGGTCCCGACGCCGCAGGCCGAACGGTTGGCCCGAATGCTGCCGCCGGTGTTGGATGCGCTCCGCGGGATGTTGAACCGCCAGGGGGGATGGCGATTAAAGACAATAATGCCGATACCCGACCATCAAGCCCTGATCTTGCTGCCGCCTCTCCTACCCCTGCTGCGCGAGCACGCGCCAAATCTCGACATCGTCACCGGCTCGTTTCTACGAATATTTAATACAATGAAGGCATGAACTGCATGGGCAAATGATCGATCAGATCGGGGTCAGGAAAACCAGAGTCAAGTTGAGAGCCCACGCAAGCTCGCTTTGCTGATTTGGACCTGATCCGCGCATCACCATACCGGCCCGCGGCACATGGAACGGCCGCAAATCAAGGCCTGACACATGACCGCACTCGATCACATGTCCAATGCTTCAGGTTCCTCCTTGCAAAATGGCTGGCATCCACACAAGAACTTGACGCACACAACTGCAGTTCGCGGCGGCGCTGTGGATCAACTACGCCCTTCAATTGTGTCGGCGGGCGCGTGGTCACGATGCAGTTCGCAACCGGGATGGCACATCGAAATTCGCCGCGTTTGGTGCGATGTAGGCTGCGGCCATCGCGACCAGTTCCTCTGCAGCCTTAAGATCAGCGCGATATTTTCAAGCGGTAGAGCAACTCGCCGACTTCGAAGCGCGTAGTGTCATAGACGTCGTGCCCGTCTCGTTCACGCCGAGATAGACACTTCCCGTCGTGTGGATGTCGAGCGCATGTCCGTCTACCCAACTGCCTCTAATCTGTCTCAAGCGTCCCGCATCGTTCTCCAACAGGTTGGCGATCAGATCGCGGCTGATCTCACGGCCAAAAGAAGCTCGACAGCTCACTGCGGGTGATCGGCTGGAAATAGGCGATCGTCATCAGCACCAGCGCCTCCGATTGCGACAGATCGCTGCTCTGTTCGCTCTCGCCTGACGCGACATGAATGGCATCGGCGTAGGCCGGCTACGGTGCTGCCAGCCGCCGGCGATCGCGACCAGATCGTAGGGCAGGCCGCGCAGCTCCTCGCGAATGTCGTCAATGAGCAGCTCGATGCCCCAATTCTTGCCGACGATGCGGGCGAGCGTCTCGCGGCCGACCGGCTCGCTCGCAGCAAAATCATCGCTTCCACCCGGTGCATCCATTCGCGCCAGCGCGCCTCTGCCGGCAAGTGTTCCAGCTCGCGATCGAACAACTCTTCCTCCGCCGTCCGCCCTCTTCGTTTCGGGGGACGCGTCGCCTATCGCATGGCGCGTGACCATCCTGACCGTATCAACCGGCTCGCCGTGCTCGACGTCCTGCCGACGGAGACAACGTGGGAGAGGCCGACGCGAGGCTCGTATTGGCATTCTGGCCATGGTCGCTGCTGGCGCAGCCCGAGCCGTTGCCCGAGCGCATCGTGTCCGCAGCCGCCGATGCCATCATTGATAATGCGCTCGGAGAATGGGGCTCGTCGCCCGACGCATTTTCCGCTGAAGTCCAAGCAGCCTATGTCGACGCCTTCGCGATCCCTACCACGTCCATGCAATCTGCGAGAAACATCGAGCGGCAGCGACAATCGACCGCGAGCACGACAGGGCGGATTGGGCCGGCGGCCGCCGGATTCCCCTGCTCGCCGTTTGGAGCGCCAACGGACCAATCGATACCTGGTATGCCGCAGAAGGCGGACCGATCGCGCTCTGGCGGGCCTGGGCGGATGACGTTCAAGGCAAGAAGCTTGAAGGCGGCCACTTTTTCCCGGAAGGAATTCCCGAACAGACGGCCGACGCTCTCGGCCGCTTCTTTAGCAATTAAAGCCGATAGGCAGAGGTGTCGAATTTGCTCATTGACACCATGCCTTTCCCGCAATTAGTCTCCGCGCCCATGAAGATGACACTCATTCTCGTAGTAGGAAAGCGCGTGGGCAAGGCGGTGTAACCGCCGGGCGAAAACCTCCCATGCGCTACACACAGGCTCCCTCGGGGGCCTTTTTATTGCCTGAAACAAGACTAAACGACCAGCAATCGCCGCAGGCGACAAGAACGGGACAGACCGATGAGCAACCGACAGGACGAAACCGGACGGCGTGAAATGACCGGCGCCGAAATGGTCGTGCAGGCGCTGAAGGACAATGGCGTCAAGCATCTCTTCGGCTATCCCGGCGGCGCGGTTCTCCCGATTTATGACGAGCTCTTTCAGCAAGACGACGTCCAACACATTCTGGTGCGCCACGAGCAGGGCGCCGGCCATGCCGCCGAGGGCTATGCACGCTCGACCGGCAAGGCCGGCGTGATGCTGGTGACGTCTGGGCCCGGGGCGACCAATGCGGTGACGCCGCTGCAGGACGCGCTGATGGATTCGATCCCGCTGGTCTGCATCACCGGTCAGGTTCCGACCTCGCTGATCGGCTCGGACGCGTTCCAGGAATGTGACACGATCGGCATCACGCGGCCCTGCACCAAGCACAACTGGCTGGTGAAGGACGTCAACGAACTGGCGGGCATCCTGCACGAGGCGTTTCATGTCGCCACGACCGGCCGGCCCGGGCCGGTGGTCGTCGACGTGCCGAAAGACGTTCAGTTCGCCAGGGGCATGTACACGCCGCCGCAGACGGCGCCGCGCACCAGCTACCAGCCCAAGGTCCAGGGCGACCTCGACAAGATCAAGGCCGCGGTGGCGCTGATGATGGAGGCCAAGAGCCCGGTCATCTATTCCGGCGGCGGCGTCATCAATTCGGGCGCGGAAGCGAGCCCCCTGCTGCGCGAACTGGTCGACCTGACCGGCTTTCCCATCACCTCGACCCTGATGGGTCTCGGCGCTTATCCGGCCAGCGGCAAGAACTGGCTTGGCATGCTCGGCATGCACGGCACCTACGAAGCCAATATGGCGATGCACGATTGCGACGTGATGATCTGCATCGGCGCGCGCTTCGACGACCGCATTACCGGGCGGCTGAACGCGTTCTCGCCAAACTCGAAAAAGATCCACATCGACATCGATCCGTCGTCGATCAACAAGAACGTCCGCGCCGACGTGCCGATCATCGGCGATGTCGGCCGCGTGCTGGAAGACATGGTGCGGCTGTGGCGCGCGACGGCAAGGGCCGACAAGAAGCCGCTCCATCCGTGGTGGGAGCAGATCGCCCGCTGGCGCGCCCGCGATTCATTGGCCTACACGCCCAACGACGAGGTGATCATGCCACAATATGCGGTGCAGCGGCTCTCCGAGCTGACCAAACATCTCGACACCTACATCACCACCGAGGTCGGCCAGCACCAGATGTGGGCTGCGCAGTATTTCCATTTCGAGAAGCCGAACCGCTGGATGACTTCAGGTGGGCTGGGTACGATGGGTTACGGCCTTCCGGCGGCTTTGGGCGTGCAGATCGCGCATCCGGACTCGCTGGTCATCGACATTGCCGGCGACGCCTCGGTGCAGATGACGATCCAGGAGATGAGTTGCGCGGTTCAGTTCGAAGCGCCGATAAAAATCTTCATCCTGAACAATCAGTATATGGGCATGGTGCGGCAGTGGCAGCAGCTGCTGCACGGCAACCGGCTGTCGCACTCCTACACCGAGGCGATGCCGGACTTCGTCAAGCTGGCGGAGGCCTATGGCGGCCACGGCATTGGCTGCGAAAAGCCCGGCGATCTCGACGACGCGATCAGGGAGATGATCTCGGTCAAGAAGCCGGTGATCTTCGACTGCCGCGTCGCCGCGCTGGCAAACTGCTTCCCGATGATCCCGTCCGGCAAGGCGCATAACGAGATGCTGCTGCCCGACGAGGCCACGAACGAGGTGGTTGCCAACGCGATCGACGCGAAGGGCAGGGAGCTGGTGTAAGTTGGCGGACGCGAGTCCTGCTCGCCGTCGTGCGCCGTCACTGGGATGTCGAGAATGGCCTGCACTGGCAGCTCGACGAGGTCTTCTGCGAGGACGACTGCCGGACCAGAAAGGATCACGGCCCCGAAAACCTCGCTTGGCGCTTCTGCCTTAATACCTTTCGAACGGACAGCAAAAAGGACACCATGCGTGGCAAAATGATGCGTGCAGGCTGGAACGATGCTTATCTCTTCCAACTCATGACTCAAATGCGATAGCCCTGCCCCGTGTGGGGGGAGATTGGCCGTCATCGCTGCTTTCGCCAATCTCCAAGGCTGAAGTTTGGAGCCGCCAGTGAAGCTGCCGATCTCCCCTTGCGGGGAGATGGCCGGCATGCCAGAGGGGGGGCGCTGTCACGCCAGCGTTAGATCACGTTCAATTCCCTGAATGCCCGCCCTTCAGCGACTCGGCTGTACCCAAACGCCGAGCAGTCCACCGTGCGGTAGCCGCCATGCACGATCAGCTCGGTCAGCGCCTTGCCGACCGCCGGCGCCTGCTGCAGGCCGTGGCCGGAAAAACCATTGGCGAAGAGAAAATTCTCCACCTGCGGATGCGGGCCGATCACCGCGTTCTGGTCGAGCGTGTTGTAGTCGTAGTGGCCGGCCCAGGCGCGCGTCGGCTTGATGGCTTCGAAGGCGGGAATGCGGGTCGCCAGCACCGGCCAGATCACCTCTTCGAACAGCGGCCAGTCGGGCTCGAAATCGTTGGGGTCGGCGGGGCCGTCGCCCTCTTCGGGTTCGGCCCCGCCGGTGATGTAGACCGAGCCTTCGGGTCGGACATAGATGCCTGAGGGATCGACCAGCATCGGCATGTCGTCATATTTCTCGCGCGCCTCGAAGATGAAGACATTGCGCTTGCGCGGTTCCACCGGCAGCACCAGTCCGGCCATTGCCGAAACATTGCCGGCATTCGGCCCGGCGGCGTTGACGACGATGCCGGCGTCGAGCCTTTCGCCATTGTCAAGGCTGACGCTGGTGACACGCTCGCCCTGCCGTTCGATGCCGGTCACATCGGCGGTGATGAAATCGATCTTCTTCTCGCGCAGCGCCTTGCGGAACAGCATCAGCATGGCATGCGCGTCGAACCAGCCTTCGCCCGTGCGGCCATAGGCGCCGGCGGTGATGCCCTCCGCCGACAGCCACGGAAACCGGCGGACGAGCGCCTCCGCATCTTCAAGTACGATGTCGGCGCCCTCGGCCATCTGCGTCTGGTGATTGGCCTTGAGGATCGGCAGTCCGTTCTCGCCGGCAAGGATGAGGTAGCCGCCTTCGCGAAAGCCGATATCGGCGTCGGCCCCGAATTCTTCCGTCAGCCGCCGGAACAGTTTTAGCGTGAACTGCGACAGCCGGATGTTTTCCGGAATCGAAAACTGCTGGCGGATCGAAGCACAGGACAGCGTCGTCGCCGCATGGGCGAACTGCGGGTCGCGCTCGACCAGCGCGATCGAGCCCGAAAATCCTTCCTCGCGCAGATAATAGGCGATCGAGGAGCCGACGATGGCTCCGCCGATGATGACGACGTCGTAGCGCACTTTTCGCTTCTCCAGTTCCAGAGCATGATCCCGAAAGACGGTTTTCGGATCAGGCTCCAATTCATGCAGCCGGCAGGAAGATCTCGAAGCGCGTGCCGCGCTCGGAGTCAACCAGGCGGATCGTGCCATCATGCGCTATCAGGAGGGCCAGCACGATGCCGAGGCCCATGCCGGTGCCGCCGCAATCGCGGCGCGTGGTGAAGAATGGCTCAAAGATGCGTGCCCGGTTGCTCGGCGAGATGAGGAGGGCAAAAGCCTGTCCTCGTTGGGCTCAAGGTCGGCAACATCGACAGCGGACGCCAAACCCACGCCAAGGGCGAGAAGGACGCGTGTGATGCTGTCGCGCAGCTTTTCCGGATGTTACGGCGGCTTTTAGCGGCTACCTCCACCACAGGATTTGGCTTTTTCAAACGGGCGCGGCTCGTTCTTCGAGGGGCTAACATGGGATGACATCTCACAAATGCGTTCGAAAACTTCCCATGCATGAGGCGTGCCGGAAAAGAAGTCTGCCCAAGCAATGAGTTCTCGAATTCCAGCTCGTCCGGAACCCGACATTGTCGGATAACCGACGATCTGGGCAGATGGATGCTCGCGGCAGTGATCCTTCCACACCGCAGGCCGGGCAGGGTCAGGTCAGGCATCCACGGGCTGGCCCTTCGCGGCAGCATGGTAGGCCAGATATTTTCACTGCGTCGAAATACGGTCGGCCACCTGTTTGGCATCATGCCAGGCGCCCCAGAAGAAGCTGGACCCTCTTTGCGACTGCCAAGGTAAACCCAGGCAATAGAGCCGGGCTGGCTCGAGACGCCACGGTGGTGCCTTGGCCGGCCCTTCTCGTCGAAGGCGTCGACCTTCAGCCAGCTGTAGTCGACAGCAAAGCCTGTCGCCCAGACGATCGCCGCTATCCCGGCCTCGGCCAGGTCGAGCTCGCGGACCGGATTGGTCACGCATTCCGGATCCTGGTCGACCCGACGGGCCGCGGGCTCTTCCGAGAGGTCGAGACGGTTGCGAGCAACATAGGCGTCGGCTTCATCCAGCAGCGACATCAAGCTTACGTCGCCGAGGGCAATGTTTTTCGCGAGATCGGGCGCGAAGCTCATCACGCCGTCCTGGTACTTGCTTGTCATACCGAGGAGCGTAAGCCCCTGCGCGGCCAGACGACCGAAGTCGATCGTCTCGCCGCCGCGCGCGCCGCTCACCGCGACCGTGACGTGTTCGGTGCCGGGTCCCGGGGTCTCGGCGTCCCACTTGCCGAGGACGCCCAGCCACCATTAGAAATCGCGCCCGCGATAGGCCCGCGGCGGGCGATCGTAACTGGGATCTGGAAAGGTCCGGTCGCGGCGACGATGCTGTTGGCTTCGATCACGCCGTCCGGCGTCTCGACGCGGAATCCGGGCCGCCCGACATTTCTTTGCCCGAGTTGACCTCCACGCCGTAGCGGATCGCGCATTGATTTGCTTTGCATAAGCGACAAAATAGTCGGCGACCTCCTCCTTTGGAGGCAAAGTCATCGGGACCGGTCCCCGGAAACTCCATGCCCGGGAACCGGTCATACCAGGCCGGGCCATTGGCAACGAGGGAGTCCCACCGCTGCGAGCGCCAGCGTTCGGCAATGCGGCCGCGTTCAAGAATTAGATGAGGCACCCTGCACTTGCTCAGGTGCTCGCTCATAGCCACTCCCGCTTGGCCGCCGCCGACGACAAGCGTGTCCACTTTTCAAGAGTCATATCGTTCCTTTTCTTCCTGCCCAGGTGTCTGCGAATGCGGCGGCGGTCTGATTCTCGATTTACTGAATGGACCCAAATGCGCAAATTAGCATTTCCTGTGCCAAGGGTTAGCCTGTCCCTAATGTTCGGAGGGATTGCCGATGATGTGCAACGGACGGGATGTCCCGGATCAGCACCATTGGAGAAAAGTGATCGAACGGATGTCTGAATTTTTTGCCGTTCCCGCTCAGATCCTTTGTTCCTAACGTCGGCGTGCGTTGCCGACGCCGTTGTCTTCGGCGATCTCTACCCAAGAAGATCCCGTGGGGGGCCTTCGGGAAATTCGTCTCGGTCATTGGTTTGGTTGAAAGTAGGGGCCCTGTCGGGTGAGGAGGGGCACCGGCAGGCGCGCCGCGCCTAAGTCGACCGGGATGGCGACCTAACAGCGATGGAGGCTGTAGAGACGTCGACACGGCCGCACAGCAGCTGGCGCACACACGACCGAATTGATCCTATCCCGATCCCGCCTCTCTCACCCGCCTCCTCTTCGGGCTAAGGCTTGAGTTTGATGACCGGCTCCATCACTGCGAAGACCGCGTCGTCCGGTAGGTGGCACTTGATATTATGGCTACCGGCAGCATTCGGACGGGCGGAACCTCGCGCTCACAAATTTCTCTGGGAACCAGATGCTTACGCGGACAGCGCGTCTGGAAGGGGCAGCCGCTCGGCGGATCCATCGCCGAGGAAATGTGGCTTTCGAGCACAATGTGTTTCTTGACCACACAGGTGTCGGCAATCGGGATCGCCGACAAAAGTGCATCGGTATAGGGGTGGTAGGGCGGCGACAATGTCTGCTCGACGATGTGGCCGAGATACGTGACCACCACACGGTTGGCGGTTTGGCATCTTGAATGTTCAGATGATTGGCCACCCGTGGGCCGCCGCAGTGCCATGCGCACTGCTCGGCGGGAAGGCGAAATGCAGGTGGGAACATTCATCGTGCAAATGAGAGCATAATGGCAATCGATTAGAGCGATGACTCGACGAGCGATATATGGAGGCGCTTCGTCGCGTGGTGGGCTGCAGTCTGTGAGAATTGAGATCAAAAAACTCATCCTACAGCTGAAACGATTTCTTAGCGGTCAACCAGCTTCCGAAGCCTTCGGCAACGAGCGTCACGATGTTAGCTTGGGTTCTAGTGGCATCGACCGGATCGCCGACTGCGGAGGCGACGACCAGTCTTTGACCCGGGAAAGCTATCACGGATCCTGCGGCGAGAAGGCATGGGACGAACTCTCCGCTGACAATGGCCGCGACGAACCGCGCATTTTCGGCAGGGACAATGACAAGCTCTGCGGATCCGGCGCAGATGTTCTCTACGCTGGAAGCAGCAAGGATTATCTGACCGCGCGCGTTGACACACGGCTCCAGGACCGGATGAGCGGCTTCGACCCGAGGTTCGGGTGGAAGGCGCACATCATCGTTCTCGTCGATATCGAACTAGATACCTTCATCTTTCATACGGTGGGGTTCTACAGAGACGGTTTTGGCCCGAACTCCGTTGACAACGCCGGCGTAGTGCCCGGCTATCCGGCGAGTTGGTTTTACAACAGCAAGCCACGTAGGGCCTTTGCCTCGGGCGCGCCGGATAGCGGCGCACCACTGCGCACCCCAACCATCCCGGCCGTGTCCGGAGACCAGACGCGTTTGCCCTCCGGCGAGATCATTATCTTTCCCTTTAAACGACCGTGATTCCGAAGCGTGACAATCGGTCTCGACACTAGACGAGCTCATCAAAGTCGTCTTTGGCTTCCAACCGTGCTTGGTGGCCGCCTTAGCAGCCCTCGCCAATCGGCAGGTCCACCTCGGCCTGGACCGAAATAGCCGCTTCTATTCAGATCAGCGCCTGTTTACTCGCGGCCTACCTCGTCAACGCCTTCCCCTTCCAGACGATCTCCCTCCCAACATGCCTGAAGGCAGCCTCGACAAAGCTGCGGATCGAATGCGTCCCGCGGTCGCGAGCACAATCGTCAGCTCGTGGTGCTGCAGGATGCGCCAGGAAAGCGAGCGGTTAAATTGAGTGGTGTACCCTGGGTATCAGAACTGGGAGGACTCCGTTCCACTTTCCGCATTGCGCATGACTGGAGAGATTTCCGGCGGGCGTCGTCTCCCGAGCAATGCTTTTCATGTTCAATGATTGTTTCGATGGAGCGCCTCTAAGGTATGAATGCAGGCATCACGGTAGAGCTTCGAACAGCATCGGTGCGGCTCCGCAACCAGTCAGCGAGCCAAAAACAGCGGCAATGTCGGCTTCTCAAAGATCCATCTCGTCACGCCGCCAAAGAGCCGCTCACGCAGCCGACGGCTGCCATAAGCGCCCATGACTATCATGTCGGCAGACGTCTCGATTGCGTGCTGCGCAAGCACCGTGGCCGCCGGTTTGCCGGCACTTGGCAACAGATCAACCGACACCCGAGCACCGTGCCGAGTGAGATAGGCAGCGATGTCGGCTCCAGGCTCCGCGCCGTTCCCGTTATAGTTCGCCTTCGGATCGACCAGGGCAACACGAACTTCCTCAGCAGCGCATAAGACACCCAGCGCTTCCCGAACCGCACGGGACGCCTCGACTCGCGAATCCCAACCGACCAGGACGCGCCGTGGCCACAAGGTCGCCTCAGTGCCCTTCGGCACAACGAGCACCGGCCTTCCCGTATCGAACAAGCAGCCGTTGACAACAGGAGGTCCGAGATTCTCGTCATTGAGGAGACACGGTCCGATGATCGTGAGGTCGGCGCAGAGCGCCCGCTGTCGTGCCACTTCGCCGAGGAATGCCGGATCGCAATAGTCGGTATCAACGTCATAGGCGAGCGACATAGCTCTCAGCAGTCTCTGGATATCTTTGGAGCGTCTTTCCATTCTGGCCACGTCCAGTGTAAATCGGTCGATTTGTCGAAACCGGTCATTCAATCTGGCAATTGCCTGTCCACGTCCTCCAGGCCACTCGGGGACACCATCTCCGATCGACGGATACGACATGAGGAGCATCGGAGGCGGTATAACCAGTACGGAAAGGTGCGCGCCGACTTCGGCACACAAGCCGGCGGCAGTTCTGACGTCCTGATCGGAATTGTCAGCGCCGGTCACACAGAGTACGCTTTTAAAAGCCATTTGCCTGCTTCTCCTGAGTATTCGTTTAGGGGCGTTTCAGGCCGCAAGACCGGCTCACCGCGCGAGGGAGGGGAGTGGCACCACACCCGGCACTTGATTCAGTCGTCCGGCTTCTCGAGCGAATAGCCGGCCGACCTGACGGTGCGAATGACGCTGCCGGGCGAAGCCGTTTTCAGGGCTTTTCTGATCCGGCTGATATGGACATCGACGGTGCGTGCACCGACATGGATATTGGGCGGCCAGGCCGCGCCGATAAGTTCGTCCCGGCTGAAGACCTTCCCGGGAGCTTCAATCATAAGCCGCAGCACGTTGAACTCGATGGGTCCGAGGTGGATATCGTGGCCATTGCCGCGAACCCGGTGGGCGTCGAGCTTCATCTCGAGGCCGCCACAGGAGAGCCAGCCGCCGTTTTCAAGACCATTTGCGCCCCGCTTCGTGAGCGCCAGCCTCTCCCGTAGACAGTCGAGCAGCTTGGCCGGGGCGATCGGCCGCACAAAGCTCTCGTCAATGCCAGCCTTCAGGAGATCGAGGTGCTGGTTCGCCGCGCCCGCCGCGATCAGGGCAATGATGGGCAGGTCGGCGGTCCGCGGCTCCCCCTTGAGACGGGCGCAGATTGTGGGTCCCGTCGCGCTTGCTGGCCCGCAGTCCAGCACCACAGCCTGGAAGTCCCGCTGGTCGGCCAATGCAAATGCATCCTTCACGCAGCCTGCCGGCTCACTCGCGAAGCCGTCCGCCTCCAGAACGTGGCTATACATCAGATAGAACTCCGCATCGTCCGAACAGATCAGCACCAGCGGCTTCATCGGCACTATCCCAAGGGCCCCCATCGGCCCGGACCGGGTCGGCGGCGTAAGGTGGCCATCGACGCCTGCTTCCATCACGCGCGTGCTACCTCGGGATAGGTTTCGATGGCTGCAATTGCGTCGCCGACCAGTTTCGTGCCGGCCTCGGCGAGCTTGCGGAGGGTCTCGAAGCCGAACCGATGCACGTCGCGCAGGGTCTTGGACAGAACGACCAGACGCCCGGCGGTGAAAAGCACGCGCCCGAAGCCCTCATGGCTCATTTCGATCATCGGCGATGCCATCAGGCCGGAGCGCTCTTCGATCGCAAGGGCGACGGCAGTGTAAAACTTGTCGAGCCTCCACAGCACGTCCGGATCGGGATCGCCGATTATTGGAATCGTACGGCGCTGTTCCTTGCTGACGATGAAGTCGGCCAGCAACTCGGCGTCCGCTTTGCCGTCCCATGACCCGTGGGAATCTTGAGCACGGATCAACCGCACGAGGCATTTGACGAACGGGCTGGCAAGGGCCGCCTCGTCCTCGTTGACAGCAGGGCTAACCGCGACTTCAAACATTTCGCTCTTCCTCGTTTCAGTCCTCGTCCTCGAAGGACGGTTTCTCTCCGGCGACACCAGCTTCGGCCAGCACCTTGCGCAGCCAGGGCGGAGGACATGTCCTCAGCATCGTCTGCGTGCGCAACAGCACCTCTTGGATGGGTTGTGGCTGCGGCACCTTGATTGGATGGATTTTTGCCGAGACAAGCTTGGCTGCCGAAGGTCCGCCGATCGCCAGACAAAACAGGAGGTGGCAGCCCTTCAGCGCTTCCACCTTCGGTGCGATGCGGTCATCCCCCTCGGTCCGATGTTTCCCCCTTTCGTCGGAGACGTCGTCGAAGGCAAGGGCTTCCAGGAGGTTCCATTCCTCGCGCGTCACATCGTAGATGACAAAGCGCTTGGCGGACCCGAAATGTGCATTGAGCTCCTTCATGTCCTGGGTTGCGATTGCCACGCGCAAAGCGCCTGCTTGTCGTTCACGCATCGGACCTTGAACCTCGTCAGTGACGAGTGAGAGGCGACGAACGGGGCCCACCTGGCGTTTCCCGCTTGCGGAATGGATCAAGTTCCTCAGGCGTCGGCGCATGCCGGTCGGCTTGGAACATGTTGGCAACCTCGAAAACCAGATCACGGGTCCCTTGATAGAGGATTGAGAGCTTGTGCTGGCTGCCGAGCCGGTCGAACACGGGGAAGCCGACGCGCATGAGCGGAATGCCAAGGCGCTGCGACGCCTGGCGTCCATGTGAATGGGTGACCAGAAGATCAGCGCCGCCGGCAAGCGTTTCCAAATCGCCGAGATCGCCGATCTGAATCGACTCCGCCGATACCTTTTCCAGAATTTCCGACATATCGGTCGTCGTGACCGCCGCCGCGATTTTGGAGCCCATGCCCGTGAAGAAGGTTGCGAATTGATAGAGTTGGTCTGGTTCAGCAGCGATAGCAATTTTCTTGCCTCCGAAATGGAAATGTCCGTCGAGCAGCGCATCCTGCAATTGCGCCCGCCGGCGGCGCACACTGGCCGGCACAGACTCGCCAGAAATCGTGGACAGCAGGGAAACAAACTGATCGGCGTCCTTCAATCCGGTCAGTGACTCGAACAGCACGTAAGGGACACCGGTCACCTTGTGCAGCACCTCGGCCGGCCGGCGCATATGCTCGCAGACGGCAATGCAGTGCTCGGCCGCGCCGAGCTCGCGGATGTCCTCGACGCTCGTACCGCCATAGGTGGTCGGGACCCAGTGGTCTGGTACAGTACCGTCAAGCGAGCCTGAGAGGTCCGGCAAAATCACCGGGTGCAGCCCAAAGCTTTCAACCATCTCGCGCAAATGCTCGATGTCAGCCACAGTGAGGTTCCAGCCGGGCAGGATTGCGATCTTCTTTGACTGGCGCGCCCGCTCGCCAGGCCGCGTAATGCCTTCAATCATCGCGGTGACAGCCTTGGCCCAGCCCTCTTCGAGGGCGCCGCTGAAATCCGGCGTGTTGGCCAGCACGATCTCCGTACCCGCGAGTTCTTCCGCCCGTTTCAGCCTGATGTCGGCGATGTCGCCGGCGGAATCTTCGCCCCGGGTTTCCACCAAAGCCGTCGTGCAGACCCCGATCAGCTTTGGCTTCGTGCGAGTCTTGAGATTGAGGATCGCCTCTTCCAGATTGTCTGACCCGCCGAGGATGGTTGTCACTTCGTCCATCGCGGTGGTCTGTAGGGGAATCGTTTCCTTGAAATGCCGCACGAACAGCACGAGCGCGAAGCTGGTGCAGCCCTGGGTGCCGTGGAACAGCGGCACTGCGCCGTCGATCCCTAGAAAGGCCAACGCGGCACCCAGCGGCTGTGACGATTTCAGCGGATTGACCGAAGCTGATTTGGTCTGGGAAAGGATGCGGGTCATCGGATTTCCTCAACACCAGCCGAAATAGTCCGCGTCGTGCCGGCGAATTCCTGGACAGCGCGCATGGTCGCCGTGTCATTCTTGGTGCTCGGCAATTCGTCCTTCACATCGGGCTGGCACTCCCACGGGGCCCGCTCGCGCACCTGGCACCACATCGGGTTGTGAATGGCGAGGTCGATCTGGCGTACGAGTTCCACCATGCCGTCGTAACCGGCGTAAGGGTATTGGCGCTCCTGGTTGATGTCGAGCCAGGGCGTCTTGGCCTTAAGCGCGACGAATTGCGTGCGCCCGCCCGACAGCATGATATCGGCCTTGCCTTCTGAGAGCATGGCGTAAAGGTCGCGCGCTGCCATCTGCTCGAACACGTGGTTGTCGTCCTTTAGGATCTGTTTGATGCGCTCCTTGTCTTCGACCGTGGATTTCTTGACCGAGGTGCCGACGATCTCCAAGCCGATCTCCATCAGCGCATGGAGGACCGACCAGGACTTCACGCCACCCGTGTTGAGCAGCACGCGCTTGCCTTTGAGCCGCCGCCGGTAGGCCTTGAGCTTCTTCCATGCAACCGCCTCCTGCTCAGCGATCAGCGTCTCTGTGCGGTCGAGGATCTCCCGATCGGCGCCCTTCCTCACCAGCAGCTCAGCAATTTTGCGGAGGGCTTCCGAGGTGTCCGAGATCCCGTAGAAGGAGCCCTCGAAGAAAGGGATGTCCCAGCGCTTGTCCATCTTGCGGGCTAGATTGATGAGGGCCGTCGAGCACACCACCATAGCCGCCCGGGCGCGGTGCGCGGAAGCAACGTCGAGATAGCGCGCGTCGCCCGGAATGCAGGCGCGTACCCGGATCCCGAGCCGATCAAGGAGCGGCTTTATCAGCCAGAATTCGCCGGAAAGGTTGAATTCACCAAGGATGTTGATGTCGTACGGCCCGGCGTCGTCGGGTTCCACCGTGCCGATGACATGGTCGAGCAGCGCCTCGGCGGCGAGCTTGTTGCCGAGGTTCTTGGAGCCGGCCAATCCCGGCGCATTGATCGGAACCACGGCCAAGCCGAATTTTTCGGCGGCGCGTTTACAGACTGCCTCGATATCATCGCCGATGAGCGCCGTCACGCAGGTCGAATAGACAAAGACTGCCGGCGGCGCATACGCTTCCTTGATTTCGCGGATCGCCTTGAAGAGCTTCCGCTCGCCCTGCCCCATCACCACATCGAGTTCGGTAAGGTCGGTCGTGAAGCTTGTGCGCCACAAGGTTGGCCCAGACGAAGCAGCACCTCGGTTGTCCCAGGAATTGCCCTCGCAGGCGAGCGGCGCATGGACCAGGTGCGCAACGTCAGTGATCGGCTGCAGGACGATCTTGGCCCCGTCAAACGCGCAACCGCCCGCTGCCGCTCCTGGCGTCAGCGGCCTTGTGCAGCCCTCCTTGCGCGCCTTGGCGTCCTTTCCACGGTTCTTGTCGCAGGCAGGCTCGTCGAAAACGTCCTGGATCTTGGCACTGAGCGCGGTCATCGCGTTAAGCCCCAAAGCCAATTCGGCAACGAACCGCCTGGGCGAAAAGCCGGCCGTCTTTTAGCGGGTGAGGTCATAGGAATAGTCCGTCACGCCCGTCTGGCTCGTCTCGCGATCGAGCTTGTCGAAGATCTTGTCGAGGATCGTGGTCAGCACGCGTAATCCGCCCTGGTAGCCCATGAGCGCAAAGCGATGGTGGTGGTGCCGGTCGAATATCGGAAATGTCAGCCGGATCAGCGGCGTGCCGGTGTCGCGCTCCAGATACTTGCCATAGGAATTGCCGATCAGCAGGTCCACTGGCTCGGTGAAGAGCAGAGACCGCATAGCCCAAAGGTCCTTGCCCGCCCAGACCTGAGCGTCCTTGCCGAAGGGCGAGGATGCAAGCAGTTTCTTCAACTCGGCTTCCCACGCCGAGGTGCCGTTGGTGGCGAGGCAATGTGTCGGCTCGCCGCCCGTTTCCATGACGAAGCGGGCCATGGCGTACACGAAGTCCGGGTCGCCGTAGATCGCGTATTTCTTGCCGTGCAGCCAGGACTGGCTGTCCGCCATGGCATCAATCAGTCGGCCGCGCTCCAGCCGGATTGCCTCGGGGATTTCCTTCCCGGAAAGCGCCGAGACCTTCATCAGCAATTCGTCAGTCGCCTGGACGCCGAGCGGATAATGGAAGGAAGCCGTGGCCTGCCCAACTTGCCCGCAATAGTCCAGCGTTTTTCGGGTGTTGTAGTGCTGCAGCGAAAGCGTTGCCTCAGCGTCGAGTGCCCCCCTCACCTCATCAATCTTCGTGCCGCCGTCGTACATCCGGTATTCCCCGTCCGATGGTGTATCGAACTGGTCAGACGCGTCCTGGATGAAGGTGTAGGAAACACCCATCACATCGAGCAGACGTTTGAGTTCCCTGTTGTTGCCAACGCAGAAACCGTCGAAGCCCGGAATGACGTTGATGCTTCCCTTGGTTTCCGTACGCTGCTGGCCCTTCCAGAAGTGCTCCAGAATACCCTTGAGCATGCCGTCATAGCCGTCGACATGGCTACCAACGAAGGCTGGTGTGTGGGCAAAGGGCACGTCAAAGTCGAGCGGGACTGACTTTTCCTCTTTGGCGTTCTCGATGAAGCTGTGCAGGTCGTCGCCTATGACCTCCGCCATACATGTCGTCGACACTGCGATCATCTTGGGATCGTAAAGCTGGTAGGTGTTGGCGAGCCCGTCGACCAGGTTCTTCAGGCCGCCGAACACTGCCGCGTCCTCGGTCATCGAGGAGGAAACCGCCGAAGCAGGTTCCTTGAAATGGCGCGACAGGTGCGAGCGGTAATAGGCCACGCAGCCTTGGCTGCCGTGGACGAAGGACATGGTCCGCTCGAAGCCCGCGGCCGCGAACACCGCGCCGAGCGGCTGGCAGGCCTTGGCGGGATTTATTACCAGCGCTTCCCGGGCGAGGTTCTTTTCGCGGTATTCCCAGGTCTTGGTAAATTCGCCTTGATCGGTAACGATCTGATCCGGGTGCGGACATTCGAAATTCAGCTTCTTCTCGGCGAGCATTTGCCTGTATTCCGGCTCGCGGAACAGGGGAGCGTGGTCGAGAATCTTTTCGGCCGACTGCGGCATTGGTATTCCTCTTTTTAATCTGGCCGCGCATTCGGCAGCTCAGATAGATCGAGACGTTTCCGGTAATCCCGAGGCTCACAAGCTCGCGGGGTTCATGGTCTCTCTGGGGAGACTAGGCCAGGACAGGGCGTCTATTCGGCAGCTATCGCCCGCCCACTGGGCGGGCGTTCTTTCCAAGGGGCCTGGTAGAGATCCCAGACCGGATTGTTGATGGCAAGATCCACGTCACGCGCGAAAATGGCAAAGCCGTCATAGCCGTGATAAGGTCCCGAATAGTCCCAGGAGTGCATCTGACGGAACGGAATACCCATCTTCTGCACCGGGTATTTTTCCTTGATGCCAGAGCCCACGAGGTTGGGTCGAACTCCCTCGATGAACTTCTCCAACTCGTAGCCGGTAACGTCGTCATAGATCAGCGTGCCGTTCTTTACGTAATGACCGGTGCGCTGATAGTCATCGTTGTGGCCGAACTCGTAGCCAGTGCCGACGATCACCATGCCGAGGTCCTCGTAAGCTGTGATGACGTGGCGGGGGCGCAGGCCACCGACGTATAGCATGACGGTATTGCCTTCGAGACGCGGCCGGTACTTGGAGATGACGGCGTCAACAAGCGGTCTGTACTTGGCGATCACCTTCTCGGTTTTCTCCTCGATTTCCGGCCCGAAATGCTTGGCTATGCTGCGCAGAGAGGTCTCGATCTGGGACGGTCCGAAGAAATTGTACTCCATCCAGGCGACGCCATACTTTTCCTCCATATGCCGGCAGATGTAGTTCATCGAGCGGTAGCAGTGGATGAGATTGAGCTTGGCCTTTGGCGCGCGCTCAATCTCGGCCAGTGTTGCGTCGCCCGACCAGTTGCCGACCACGCGCAATCCTATCTCCTCAAGCAAGATGCGCGAGGCCCAGGCGTCGCCGCCAATATTGTAGTCTCCGATGACGTTAACATCGTAAGCACCGGCCTCGAACTCGACGTCCTTCTTGTCGAAGACCCAGTCGCGGATCGCGTCATTGGCGATGTGGTGGCCGAGTGATTGCGAGACGCCGCGGAAGCCCTCGCAGCGCACCGGCACGATAGTCTTTTCGTACTCCTTGGCTTTCTTGCGAGAAACTGCCTCGGTGTCATCACCAATGAGACCGATCGGGCATTCGGATTGCACGGTGATGCCGTTGTTTAGCGGAAACAGCATCTCGATCTCGTCGATGATCTGTTCCAGTTTCTTGTCACCGCCGAAGACAATGTCTTTCTCCTGGAAATCGGAGGTGAACTGCATTGTCCCGAAAGTGTCGATGCCCGTTGTGCCCACATAGTAATTGCGTCGCTGTGACCAGGAATATTGACCGCAACCGACGGGGCCGTGCGAGATATGGACCATATCCTTGACTGGGCCCCAGACCACGCCCTTTGAGCCGGCATAGGCGCAGCCGCGTATTGTCATCACACCGGGGATGGACTTGATGTTCGATTTGACGTCGCATTCGGAAAGGATCTCACTTTCCCCGCCAGCCTCACCCCCGCTCTTTGCGATGCTGAGGTGTTTTTTGCGGCGCTTCGCCGCTTTGTCGGGATATTGCGATAGCACCTCCTCGATAAGCTTCGCATGGAGAGCACCATCATTCTCGTATTCCAGGCTCATGGGACCCCTTTCAAGGTGTCTGATGACGCCCCACCGATGAGGCGCCCGTTCTTTGCAAGACGCCCAACTCGAGAGGCGACCAATATCGGTCGTTACTGGGCGGCCGTCTTGGCCGCTTCCTTGGCCTGAAGCTCAGCAAGCATCTGCTCGTCGGTTTTCATGATGCCGAAGTCGAGCAGCATGTCCTCGAGCTCCTCCATGGTGATCGGCGTCGGGATGGTGCCCTGGCCAGAATTGGCATGGATCTTCTCGGCCAGCGCGCGGTACTCTCCGGCCTGCTTGGAATCCGGCGCATACTGGATAACTGACATCTTCCTGAGCTCGGCGTGCTGGACGATGTTGTCGCGCGGCACGAAGTGGATGAGCTTGGAATTGAGCCTGGAAGCCAGGGCTTCAGCGAGGTCGAGCTCACGGTCGGTTTGACGTTCGTTGCAGATCAGGCCTCCGAGCCGCACGCCCCCCGAATGGGCATATTTCAGGATGCCCTTGGCGATGTTGTTGGCGGCATAGAGCGCCATCATCTCCCCAGACATAACGATGTAGATTTCCTGCGCCTTGCCCTCGCGGATTGGCATCGCGAAGCCGCCGCAAACCACGTCGCCGAGCACATCATAGGAGACATAGTCGACATCGTCATAGGCGCCGTTCTCTTCGAGGAAGTTGATTGATGTGATGACGCCTCGGCCGGCGCAGCCAACACCCGGCTCCGGGCCGCCGGACTCCACGCACTTGATGCCTCTGTAGCCAATCTTGAGCACGTCCTGCAGCTCGAGATCTTCCACCGAACCTTCCTGTGCCGCCAGATGCAGGACAGTATCCTGAGCCTTCGAGTTCAGGATCAGGCGGGTGGAGTCGGCTTTGGGGTCGCAGCCGACGATGAGGATTCTCTGCCCGAGGTCGACCAGGGCGGCGAGTGTGTTTTGGGAGGTGGTGGACTTGCCGATGCCGCCCTTTCCGTAAAAGGCGATCTGACGCAGACCTGACATTATAGATTTCCTTCCTTCGTTCCATCCGTCGCGGCTGGCCGCAATATGAATGCCGATGGGCAGCTCTTGCCGCCTCACACCGAAAGGGTCTCAAGACTCGTGCCAAGTAGCTTGCTGATAACCAAAAAGGGTATTTTTTCGTTTGTGTCCCGCGAGTTAGCCTGAGCTTCAACAAGTGTTTGCTGCCAGACAAGTGATTGTCATAACAAGCCCTGTAGCGAACCCGACAATGCCCGACACAAGGCGTCAGCTTCGAGACCGACACCTGAAGAACTCGGGCCCTCGAGCTAGAGCCGACCTTTGGCTGCATACAGGCGGCGGCAAAGCGACCGGCTTGCGCGCCTCCGCCGCGGGACATCAGACGTGCGTGCTCGGTAGCTGGTTGCGCATGGCTGGTTCGAGACTGGCCCCCGCGAAGTCGGCATGGAACATGCCTGATGCGACGACTGCCGACGATCACATCCTCGTCCGGCTCGGAGAACCGGCACTGATATTGCACGCGGCGCTGTCACAACATGTCGGGCAGCGATGAACATTCCCTTCGTGCGACGCCGCCGGCAACGGCGTGCTCCATGAATGCGGGTCGCTGCAGCGAACCCATGTTGCAGTTGCACCCAAGCTGGCGAGCTTATTCATGACCGAATCCGCGACAGGCTTCATGGAGATTTTTCTGCACGGCCCAGAAAAGCCGGATCAACGATCTCGTCCCGCATGGGGCGCGGTCATATCGCTTGCCCTGGGCACCTTCGGGTTGGTGGCGGCAGAGCTTTTGCCTGCCAGCGTACTGACGCCGCTCGCGCATGATCTGCATGTCACAGAGGGTGCGGCTGGACAGACGATGACAGCGACGGCGATTGCTGCGGCGATCTCTGCGCCGACGATCGCCTTCATAACAAAGCGCCTGGACCGCAGGATCGTCCTGTGGGCGATGATGCTGCTTCAGATCCTGTCCAACGTTCTGGCGGGTGTCGCGTGGTCGCTGCCGGTTTTCCTAGCGGCACGCGTCGTGCTCGGCATTGCGCTTGGAGGCTTCTGGTCGATTTCGGCATCGCTGGCGATTCGGCTGGTTCCAAATCATCTCCTGCCGCGCGCCCTATCAATCATCCTCACCGGCGTTTCGGTCGCTATCGTTTGCGCGCCTCCAGTCGGCGCCTATGTAGGCGACATCTGGGGATGGCGAGCCACCTTTATGATCGCCGCAGCCGTCAATGGCGTTACATTGCTGGTGCAACTCGTAACCATTCCGACGTTGCCGCCGGTTGAAATGGCTGGACTCCGCGGTCTGCTGAATGTGATCAAGAAGCCAACTATCAGGGTCGCGCTTTTGGTCGTACTGCTGGTCGCTTCTGGGCACTTCGCCAGCTTCACCTATGTCCGGGCCTACCTCGAGGAGATTCCCGCCCTCCGAATCGAGACGATCTCATTGCTGTTGCTCGTTTCCGGCGTATGCGGCTTCTTCGGCAATTTAGCCGGCGCATTCCTGGCGAAACACAGCCTCAAGGCAGTCGCGGCGCTGCCGCCCCTGCTCATGGCGATAGCCGCTGTCTCATTGCTGATGCCTGGAGCATCGGCCTCCGCCTCGGCCATTGCGGTTGCTGTATGGAGCTTTGGCTTCGGTGCGGTGCCGGTGGGGGTACAGACTTGGATGGTGCTGCGCGCCGTTCCCGAGCAGGCCGAAAGCGCCGGTGTGCTGATGACATCAACGTTCCAGATTGCCATCGCAGCCGGCGCGATCTTCGGCGGTTTGCTTGTGAACAATGTCGGCGTCGCCAGTGTGTTTGCCTACAGCGCGGTTGCCACGTTCCTCGCAGCCCTCACGGTGTTCCTATTCGGCCCGAAACGCACAACATAACCAACCTCTGACGGGAAAGACCTTCAGCTCAGCGCTCGCGATGCAGCCGCACCAGCCGCGCGGCGCGATCCCGCCCACGACTACTTTGTCGGTTCAGGCCTTCGTCTCGCCTAGATATGACCTGGGTCGCGGCTACCACCCGATGGGGCCTGGACCAGTGCCGGGCGCCTCGCCTCGCCGGTTTCACCGTTCGCGGCTACAGGAAGTGCATCAGCGTTCGCCCGGGCGGAGTTGGTCAGGTTACGCAGCCCGGGCGAGCGCGGGTCGCGCTAGGCAGCTGATGGATGACCAGGTGCCGTTCTTGAGGCGTAGCCTCGTCGATGTCCTGAGATTGCAAGGTGTCAGCGCTAGGGCTTCACCGTCGCGGATAACTATGTCCGACAGCCTCATGGCATGGACTCTTCCCGCTGGCGGAGCCGACGAGCTTGGGAGATAGGGCGTAATCTGCTCTTCAATCATCGTTTGAAGGTCAGGCATCGTATGTTCAGCAACCGCGAGCTAGCGAGACGTCAAATCATCTCTTGCAACGCCGACGTTAGGGCGCAGCCGAGGGTCTCGCTCGAATTGCGGACGTCCCACCGACAAGATCATCGACCGCAATTTGCGTGCCCGGGTGGCGCTCCGTTTGCGTTGCGCCCCTTCCCGCTAACCAGCGGCGGCTTGGCGACGTTTCGGTCGGCCTTGCGACAATTCTAGTTCCGTTTCCGACACAGAGGTTTCGATGGACGCGCACGGCGAAGCCAGTTGGAACGCCAAGCATGTCATGATCGTGGCCGAGCCAAATTCGATCCTCATCGACTCGGGATCATGGCGATTGCCGAAGAGCGGCCGCCATGAATTGCTGTCACAGGCGTGCGTTCGCGTCAGTCATGCCTCTGCCAACACCGCTACTAGGAGCGCACTGTGCCCCCTCGCTGCGGTGGTGCCCGCGGCTGCGCCGTGGGCATGGGCATGCGCTGTGTGGTGTTTGCCAGCCGGCGGAAGCGCAAATATCCGCGCTACACACCGACGGCTATGGCGCGCATCCCGCGTGGCGAAAGACGTCGTCCGAAAGGGGAGTGCAGAAGCAGCTTCATTGCAAATGGCATGTCTCTTGCTGCTCGTGCTCAGAGCCCATTGAACACGATGAAAGCGGATACCGAACCATGGCTGGCACGCGAAGCTCTAAACGATCGGCGAAGGCGGCGGTGGTTGTTCTCGCTGAAGACTGCGCATCGCCCGGTTTGGAGATCCGAACATCTGGAGCCGGGCCGTTCCCATAGACCAGAAGGGGGAAAGAATCGGGAGCCGCGTAGGGCATTGTCTCGCGCCCTGGCCTGGCAGCACCCCAGCGCGGCAATCCGATAGCCTCAGTAAAATCCAGTGCGCCAGTTTCTTCAAAAGGAGCAAGTTGATGACCGGTCAAAAGAAGGTCCCATTCGTCACGTTTCTGACGCGTGTTCGCGATGATTCAATCCAGGGGCCAAATCCGTACCGTTGGGAAGAAAAAACATCCGACGACTACTTTGCCGGCAAACGCGTCATCCTGTTCTCCCTGCCTGGCGCTTTCACCCCGACCTGCTCGACCTACCAACTGCCCAATTTCGAAGATCTCTACGAGGATTTCAAGAAAGAAGGAGTTGACGCGATCTACTGCCTCTCGGTCAACGATGCCTTTGTCATGAACGCATGGGGAAAGTCCTTGGGGCTGCAGAAGGTCGAGCTGATCCCGGACGGGTCTGGCGAGTTCACGCGCAAAATGGGCATGCTGGTTGCCAAGGACAATCTGGGCTTCGGTATGCGCTCGTGGCGCTACGCGGCTCTGCTTAATAATGGCGTGGTGGAGCAGTGGTTTGAGGAGGAAGGTTTCTCCGACAACTGCGAGACCGACCCCTATGGCGTCTCATCCCCGCAGAACGTCCTTCAATCATTGAAGGACGCTGCGTGACCTGGTGCACATCGACCATGCGCAACTGCGTTTTGGACGACACTGTGTGCAGAGCGCAAAGCTCTGGAGGCGCGCGGCCCGTGAGGTCGTTCAAACGTGACGCGGCTTAGAAGCCGTCGACCTGTGAGAGATCTAATTAGCCACCGCCAAGAGCTTCTTTGACAGGAATACCGAACCGACCATGAAATCGTCCTTCAGCCTACTTCAGAAACAGTCTCTTGCGGCATCGCCTCAACTCATCGAGTCGATTCGCCTCTTGCAGCTGACGCATGCCGAACTGCATCAGTTCGTGGACCAGGAGCTCGAGAAAAATCCGCTTCTGGAGCATGCGCCAAACGACGAAGGGTGGACTGGCGAGGTTGAAGGACCGAACTGGGCAAGGTCCCCGGACCTGCCCAGGCAAGGGAAATCCCAGCTCAGCACGACGAACACCACGCCGGGCGAGCGTCCTGCCTACGAGGAGTTTGTCGCCTTAGCGGAAACGTTGCACGACCATGTCGCTCGTCAGATCTCCCTCACCGCCTTCACACCGCACGAGCGGCTGATTGCTCATCAGCTTGCCGGGCATCTGGATGACACTGGCTATCTTCGGGTAAGTCCTTCGGACTTGGCTGACACCCTAAACGTCGGGCTGGCCCATGTGGAACGGGTGCTGGGCGTCTTGCAGCACCTCGATCCACCGGGAATTTTCGCACGATCGCTCAGCGAATGTCTCGAGATACAGTTGCGCGAGCGAAACCGGTTCGACCCGGCGATGGCGGTTTTGGTTGCCAACCTTGAGATGCTTGCGCGACGCGATTTTCAGACATTGAAGCAGCGTTGCGGCGTCGATGAAGAAGATCTTCTCGACATGTTGCAGGAAATCCGTGCGCTTGACCCCAAGCCTGGAAACAGATTCCAGTCGGGAACGCCGGAATGCGTGATACCGGACGTATGGGTCCTGCGCTCGCCAGGAGGTGGATGGCAGATCGAACTTGATCCGAACACGCTGCCCAAGGTGCTGATCAACCAAAGCTATGTCGCGGAGGTTTCCTGCCGAGCCGCCAAAAAATCGAAAGACATGACATTTCTCAATGAATGCTTGCAAAACGCGAACTGGTTGATCCGCAGCCTCGATCAGCGCGCCAAGACGATCCTTAAGGTTGCCACCGAAATCGTGCGCCAGCAGGATGCCTTTCTGGAATATGGCGTCGCCCACCTACGGCCCCTCAATCTCAGGACGGTCGCTGACGCGATCAACATGCATGAGTCGACTGTAAGCCGGGTGACCTCGAACAAGTACATGGTTACCCCACGCGGCGTGTTCGAACTCAAGTATTTCTTCACTGTCGCGATCGCCTCCTGTGAAGGCGGTGACGCGCACTCCGCCGAAGCTGTCCGCCATCGGATCAAAGCGATGGTCGCCGAAGAATCGCTTGATAACATGCTTTCTGACGATGACATCGCTGACCGGCTCAAGGAATGCGGCATAGATCTCGCTCGCCGCACGGTCACCAAATATCGCGAGGCGATGAACATCCCCTCCTCCATACAGCGGCGCCGGGAAAAGCGCTTGTGGCGGGACGGCGATCAAGGCCTCAAGGCCTCGTGACCAAAAGCGGCCCCTAAATCAAATGTGACGCGTTCTTCACATTCGCCCTCCTCCGGGCCGAAGCAACCGTCGAAATCGCTACATTCCCGGCAATTGGGCGCAGTGCATAGCAAAAACCCTTCGGCCTCACAGAGTTTGCGGTAAAAGTACTTCTTCCATTTCATGTTTTGGGTATTGCCGGCTGCAAGCATCGGGAAATGGGTGGCAAGCAGGCGGTTGAGCTCGGCCCGATTGAGAAGACCAAGATCCTGCCACAGATGGTCATCGCGCATGGCGCGCCGGGCGACGATCTTAGCGAAGCGCGCGCTCGCCGGGTCGCTCGGCCGGGCATGCGCCAGCAGAAGGCCGCGCAGAAGTTCTTCCTCCATGCCCCGCTCAGGATCGCTGACGTCTTCCAAGGCTAAGGCCGCCATAGCGGTTGCGGACAAACCCAGGGGCAGGACCTCGCGCAGCTCGGCAAGGGACAGCCCTGTTGACTCCGTCGCTGTCGCTTCGCCAGCCTCGACCTCCTTGAGCGCACACGAGAGAACGCAGGCAAGAACATGCTCGTCGAACCCCCTCTCCGGCTCGATGCTGGTGGGCCATTGGCCGGCGCCGACACATGCGTCTTTCTGTGCGGACATGGTCCCGTTCTCCTGGTTTGTTTTCGCGATGCAGCGGCCCTGCCGAGAGCACATGGGTCCGAGTACGGGCACGCGCCGGCGCGGGCTCAACCCCAATACAGCGGGCCGCGGGTCGACCGCATGACCAAGCTGGCCTTCGAAGTCACCGCGCTAAACCATGACCCATAGCGTTGTTGATGGGGGGATGATCCGGTCTCCCCCAGTTCGGTCTGGCAGCATTGTCCCTGGTCGAAATCTCTCAACTGGGTCCGTAACGCGATTGGACAGTTTCAGGATCGATGAGGGGCTCTGCCAAGCTCCAGCAAATCGATACCACCGGCGTCCTCGGTGCGCTCACGGTTTCAGACAGAGCGTTGCCGCTCTCACGCGGGGGTTCCTGCCGGCCCATCTTTCCCTTGCAGGTGGCGCGGTGGCGTTGGAAGTTTCACAGTCCGTAGTCATACTGATGCGGTCCCAAGGTTGTGATGGCACTGTCATGAGAAGCAATGCGGCGCTCCCCGAGCGCATAGACAGGATCGTCCGGATACGGTGCTCCAATCGGCTGTCGCGTGCCGAAGCGTTCTGCCTCCAGGACCAAGGATGGGATCTGCTCCTCCAGCCAGTCATAGACAACGGTCCGTTCGGCAATCCGCCACTCCCCTTCCCGCTTTTGAAACAGATCGCAGTAGCGCCCGCATAGAAACATCTGACGCACTTCTCCGTCTTTGTCCGGTCCGCGTTGCAGCGCGGTGAAATAGCTCTCGACTGCGGCCTCTGCCGGGTTGATGAATTCGACAAGGATGTTCGTGATCTGATGGATGTTGCGCGGTCCGGTCTTGAAGACGCCGAGCGCAAACCGGATGAAGCCCTCTGCCGAGCCGCAATAGGCCCCGTGATTGTCATGTGCATCTGGCCAGTAGGCGCTGCGCAGTGCCGCTTCATCGGCACGGTCTATCCCGCGGCAATACCGATAGAGGCAGTCGCGGATCGCCTCGCGGTCGAGCAGTTCGACGATTTTCGCTTGGCCCGTCGGGTCTGCCGCAAATTCGGTGGTTCCGACGTGTTCCGGGACCTCTGTCTTCGGTTTGAGGGTGGCCTCCGAAGCGATTCGCGCAGCGGGTGGATCGTCGATTTCCAGCGCAAGTTCGGGGCAGGATCGCACCCCATCCGACGCAAGCAGTTGCTCCGCGTCCGCAACCTCGATGTCACCGGGGAGGATGTAACCCGCCTCATCCAGCTTGAAGACTGCCGGCGCTCGCGCCGCGCATTGCGCATGCCCCTGACATCTGGCTTGGTGAACGATGATGCGCAAGGCGACCTCCAACGTCTGTGCCCCAGCTCAGGCCGGGCTAGGTTTAGCCCCACTCCAGGATCAGATTTTCAATCCCGAACAGTTGGCCGCCGTGGGTGATGGGTGCTGTTCCCTCCTTGATCCGAAAGGGCGGCAGGCGCGCCAGCCACTCCTCCAGGCCAATGACAATTTCCCGGCGCGCGAGATGTGAACCAAGGCACCGGTGGGGACCATAGCCAAAGGCGGCGTGGCGGATGCCTTCTCGGGTCAGATCGACCGTGTTGGGAGATTCGAATTCCGCCGGGTCACGATTTGCAATCATCGTGGCGCAGGAAACGAAGTCCCCCTTGCGGATCGGCGCGCCTTCGAAGTCGATATCTTTCCGTGCGACGCGGATCAAATGAACGGTCGGAAAGGCACGCAGCAGTTCTTCGGCTGCGCGCACGATCCGGTCCGGTTCTTTTCGGAGCAATTCCTGATCTTCCAGTTTTCGCGCGAGATAGGCCAAGTCAAAGCCTATGGCTGTAGCGACCGTGTCGAGCCCCGCCACCAAAACGAGCACGCCAATGCCACGGACCTCCTGGTCTGTCAGCCCGCGGCCCTCGACCTGCGCCTGCACAATGAAGCTCATGAAATCGTCGACGGGCTTGTTGCGGCGCATCGCCGCCAGCTCGTCTATGAACGCTACAATCGTCCGAGCCGCCGCCGGCCGTCTGACATCATCGCCATGGAGCAGATCTTTCGCCCAGGCAACAAACGTCTCAAGACGGTGCTCCGGCAGTCCGATGAAGCGAAGGAAGATGCTGACCGCGAAAGGAAAGGCGAAATCCTTCATGACATCGCAGCTTGTTCCCGACGAGGCGATCCTCGTGATAAGCGCTATCGCTCGCTCGCGGATGGCGGGCTCCAGTTCCGTTACACGCTTCGGCGAAAAGAGCGGATTGAGCAATGAGCGAAAGACTGCATGGGAAGGGGGATCGAGTTCGAGCGGGATCGTCGGCCAGTCTTCGCCCAGTGCAGATGCGAAGACGTTGCGATGACTGGAAAAGTTTTCGGTCTCCTGCAGCACCCGGCGCTGATCTGCGGCGCGAGTGATGACCCAAGCACCCTGCCCGGTACGCGTGTTCCAGGGCGAATAAAAGATTCGCGGTCCGGCATGCACGCAAGCGATTGCTGCGTGGGGGTCGCCGTTGGGCGCCGGAGACATGCCTGGCGAGGAAAAAAGGCTGAAGTCGCCCACCATTTCCGGCGGGACATGATCTGGAACCGGGTTGGTCGCCATTTGGTTCTCCTGCGTTCAGGCGTTTACGCTCGGTTGAGATCGCAAGGCTGTTCGTCACCGCTGAGCTCCGCGCGCACTGCCGACATCGCCTCCGATGACAACGTCGAGCAAATTGCGTGCCGAATAAGCGCACCATTGGCGCTGCTCATATCTCCGTTGTAGCTGCCCTTCTGAGGCTAACCTTGGTACGAATTTCGACATTCATGACTGTTCCAGACACGACAAGGTTTTGCAGAAAAGAATGCTAGCGAGGAGCCGAGTGAAGAGGCTAAGTATCGAACGAGGTCACCTGCGAGAGAGGGTGTAGCTCGGCGGTAGCGAAGCCGCTCGCGAGCGCGCCCTCGACAAGCACTGTAGATGCTATGGGCGGCGGCGAGCGTGTGGCACCCTCGGCGCTGTTGAGCAGCTACCTAAGGAGCGCCCCATGTCACCATCCTTTGATGCAAGCAAATCCCTTACCGCCCTTGATCAGGACAGCACGTTGGTCGCAGTGATTGAGATGAGCCAGACAAAGTGGCTCATAGCTGCGACGGTCCCTGGCTTTGAACGTAACCCTCTCAAGAAGCTCGATGCCGACCCGGATTCGGTGTTCAGGCTGTTGCGCCGCTGGCGCAGCGAAGCCATCCAAGCCGGGCGTGAAGTCCGGCGCATCGTTGTCGCCTATGAGGCTGGACGCGACGGCTTTTGGTTGGCGCGCTGGCTCCAGGCGCGCGCTGTCGAAGCTTATGTCATACATCCATCGAGCGTCGCGGTTTCCCGTGAACATCGGCGTGCCAAGACCGATCGCCTCGATACCGAACTGCTGATGCGCGCCTTTCTTGGCTGGCTGCGGGGCGAGAAGCGCCACTGCAGCATGGCAGCCATCCCAACCATCAATGAGGAGGAGGCCCGCCGTCCGAACCGTGAACGAAACAATCTCGTCCGCGAACGTACACGGATCGTCAACCGCATAAAGGCAATCCTCGCTCGCTTCGGCATTCGCGCCTTCAAACCCAATCTGCGCAAAGCTGCCGAGAAACTGGAGGCTCTGCATACGGCGGAAGGTATGCCCCTACCGGAACGAAGCCGAGCCGAGTTGCGCCGTAATCTCGGACGGCTTCACCTGTTGCGTGAACAAATCCACGAGATCGAACAGGAGCGGTTGCGGCAGCTCTCGGTGGTTCCGGACACGGAGAAGGGTCCGCTCGCGATGGTTCGCCTTCTTGCGCGGATCATCGGTGTCGGTATCAAGACTGCGGACATGCTGGTGAATGAGATTCTGTCACGCGGCCTGCGTGATCGGAGAGCCGTCGCCCGCTATGCCGGACTTACCGGGGCGCCGGATGAGAGCGGCCAACG
>NZ_JBVVQE010000055.1:0-49515 GCF_055811435.1 Mesorhizobium sp. WSM4837 | reverse complement strand
GATAATTTGCCCATGACCGCGCTCTGAGAGTCTCATCCAGATTGTCGCGCAGGTCTCTCCCAGATCGCCGCGCTATACCCACCCGGTCCCCGCTGCTCATTTACCGTCACGGAACCCCGAAGGTCGAGCCGACCCAGAGCGCCATCTTCAGCGCCTATGCCAGCGCCTTCCGCATCGCCCTCGTCGCATGCTCCAGCCGCCTCTCAGGCCCGCCGTATCGTTCGCTACGTCGCCAAGCGCGTGGCCCTCTCTCCCAAGCATCCGTGCCTAGGCCCTCGCCTCTACCAAACACATGAGCATCCCTAAATTACCCTCATAGCTCTCCATTGGTTTCACCCTCCGGTCAACATCGAGACAGACCGACCTGGACTCACCTATGGCTGCAACAACGTCGAGGGTGCCGCCACGGAACTTATGAAGTGGGCCAAGCGAGGACCCAAGAAGCCTGCATGGCCTGCCTTGGAGGCGAGGGCACACCCGACGACGTAAGGAAGGCCTTAGAAGCCGCTGCCAAGGAGGAGGGGTTGCTGCGCTCCCTGGTTAGGTTTCCATTTGCGTTATTTGTTCTATCTCGTCTCACGTTGGTCGCTACAGTGCGTTTGATGGGGCAGCCCGGCAGCCCTACTTGGGGGCGCAACGGCCGCCGGGCCTGGCCGGCTGGCAGGTCGGGGGGCGGTCGCCGGCTTGGGCGAAATTGTATGCCGCTTCATGCATCGTTGCTAATTTAGTAAAATGGTCATGGTCCGTTCCCCTAGCCATCAAATCGGATGAGCCTACACTCGAACCTGTGCGTAAACGAGTGACTGCCGGTGCTGGCCGGCTAGAGTTCATTCCTCCGATGATGCCTACCTTGGTCGCCAAGCCGCCCCAAGGCGACGACTGGATGCATGAAGCCAAATTCGACGGCTACCGCTCCCAAATCATCATCGACGCCGGCGGTGTGCGGATCTTCACCCGCCGCGGCCTAGACTGGACATCGAAGTACCGCGATCTAGCTGCGGCGGCGCGAACGCTGGACGTCGAGAATGCCATCATCGACGGCGAAGTCGTCGTCTTGAATGAGGCTGGGCCTGTCGGACTTTGCCGCGCTGCGCAAGGCCATCACCAGACGCCAGCACGACCTCTATTTCGTTGCGTTCGATCTCCTGCATCTCAACGGCCACGATCTGCGCGACATGGTACTTGAGGATCGGCGGGAAATCCTAGCCGGCCTCATAGGGTCTGACAGCCGCATCCAGTTCAGTGAGACCATGCCGGGCGAGGCTAATGCGATCTATCATCTTGATCGACGCGGCTGGCCTGGAAGGGATGGTATCGAAGCGTCGGGACAGCAAATATCGCAGCGGCCCGACCACCAATTGGCTGAAGACAAAATCCTTCACAGAAAGCGAGTTTGAACTACTCGGCGTCGAACGCGAGAGGGGCAAGCCCGCGTTTGCTCTGATGGCTGACCCAGCCACCGCAAATATGTCGGCAGCGCGTTCGTGAGCGTCAATCGCGAGATGCGGGAACGACTTTGGAAAAGGGTCCAGGAGCATGCCGGGTCACCGCCCAAGGACATGCCAAAGCGACCGGCAACGCAGTGGGTCAAGCCGGGCATCAAAGCCCGCGTGAAGCACCTCAGGGGCGAGGACGACCTTCGCCACGCTTCGCTTCAGGACTTCTGGGATGAAAGCTAGCTTTCCGCGTTCTATGCGCTGCCGCTTGTCTCGCTTTCCTCGTCAAGTGCTGAGGCACCGGCAAAATAGGCGTTGGCAATCAGCCAAATTAAGCGGACTAATGGTTTCCAGCAAAGGACGCGCGGCGTGGTATACCATCACTATCCGGGGAAACATTGGATACGCAGCCGCTCAGCGCCATCAAAATCAACACCAAAAATAGTCGCATCTTTCCCTCCGAATTGGGTGCACTTAGCACGGATGTCATGCTGGTGCCTGGCCGCCGACCGAAAGCGAGGCCCGTTCAGAAACTTATGGAGACCGACATTCCCCGGATGAACCCGGTTCTGGCGACACAGTAGCCGTCATGGCCGCCCCAGGCAATGTTGAGCGCGGTGCGGGAGGGTAAGGCCGCCATTGCACAGCTGCCCTGCGACATGCGAGTTTGTCAACCAAATGGCTCATCATGGGAGTCTCGTCATGTCCATTCGCCGGATTGCGTTGACCTCGGCAGCGGTCACGCTTGCCTTCACAACCCTCGCCCAGGCCAGGCCGGACACCCGCGCCATGACCTGCCAACAGACGCAGGCGCTAATCCAGAGCCATGGCTCGGCGGTGCTGACCACCGGCCCGAACACCTATGCCCTCTACGTCCGCCGGTACAGCAATGCGTGCGACTGGTCGGAAATCCCAGCGGTAGGGTTTGTGCCGACGCTCGATGGCCAGTGCCTGGTTCATCGATGCAGAGAGCCGCTCTACACTCCTCCCGGCTGACGGTGACGAGCATAGCTATTCTGCTGCGCCTTTCGGCAGGTAGCCCTTAGCCTCAAGGTTTTCTCGACATAGGCAGCAACCATGCGCCTGTCTGGGAACGGAGTCGCATCATCGGCGTTACCGGCCAGCCAAACGCTGCGATGATATGGAGGAACGGCGTGATCGAGTTGACTGAGAAGGAAAAGCGCTTTCTCAAGCGCGTTGACACCATCACTCACGTTCCCTGGTCGAACAAAGTCACCGCCGCAGATGCCAAAGGCAAGCCCATGCGTATCGCAAGGGGAACGTTTGCCCGATTAAGAGACGACGGTATCATCATCCGATCTACAAGCGACCTGACCTCGAACACCTACGTCATTAATCCTGCACCCGTGACGCCACAAGTCGAGGAAGTGCAGGAAGCGTCCTGATCGGGCGGGGGCACGGCGGCGCGTCAATCCTCAGCCTCACGCCGGCGCCGCCACCATTCTCTAGGCCGGAGGGTGATGACGCGCAAACATTCGCCGTCGAGCGTTCGCAATGAGAGAGGCGGGCGCTCATTCCGCCTCTCGGTGTCGACTCAAAACGTCGTGCAGTTCACGGTGTTGCCGAAGCGGTTGCAAGTCGTCGTTTTCGGCTGACTGTTTTGCATGTTGGCAAATGCCGCATTCGCCCTGGCAGATGCCCTGCCGCGAGACGAAATGGACTCGTTTTGGATGCATTGGGCCATGGCCGGGGTCCCTGGCTCGAAGCCGTAGGAAACGCATCGGTTGCGGAAATAGGTTGCCTGTTCCGCCTGCGGTGTGGTGGCAAACCAAGCAGGTGAGCCAGGCATACCTAGGCCCGAACCGGAGCAGCCGCTTAAAAGGATGGTCGCGGCCCCTGCCGCCGCGAAAATATGGTATTTGCGCATGCTGCCCCCTGCGCATGCACTGAACTTCAAAAGCTTCGGCCCCGCAAGGGCCGGCGCGGCGCGCAAATATCCCTTCGAAGCCGAACTTTGGGCAGCGCAGCTGGCGGCGTCGGTTTTCCAGCTGGCTTCCGGAGGGGACGCATCAGCATGAGCGCCGGCGTCAAGACAAAGGCGCTGGCTGCATTCGTGCGGCAGTGCCTTGATCCGCTGCCCGATGCCGTCCTCATCGACACGCACCACAATCAGCTCATGCGTCAGGCGCGCCGACTTCCTTGGCGCAAGGCCGATGCTGTCACCAGCCTGGCAAGAGCGAAAACGGCTTACTGGCAAGAGAAAAGCATTCACGCGATGTACGTCCTGGAGGACGAGGACAAATCTAGCGCCTATTCTGACAAACGGATGATCAGCGTCGACAGGAGCCGGCAGGCTGTGGCCGATCAAATCCGAGTTCCAGCGCCCGATCTAATGGCCGTCCAATGGAAGCGAGAAGCCGCAAGGGACCGATATCTGCCGATCGGCGAGGACGAAGTCGCCAAGCTCATTGCGGCGGACGTTTCTTGCAGCGCATCCGATCACGAAGCGACCTCGTAGAAAGCGTGGGGGAGCGACCATCACTGAACCGGGCAAAAACTGTCATAGCCCGCTGCCTCACGGTGGCGGGTTTTTCTTTGCGTGAACCTCCGATTAGGATTGACACCTAGCGGCGCATTTCTCCCTCGCCCGTCATGACCGAACCGTAACCTCGACCGGCAAGGGGGAGCGCTGGTTTTGCAGCGAGGCAGAAGCCCGAGCGGCCGGCTGGCGAAAAGCGCGACGGTGGCGTCCGCCTTGCTCCTGTCCCTCAGCTATTGCGCGACTTTGGTTCCGTTGACGCCCGGCAATCATGGAAGGCCGAGGGGCGAGTGATCGAGTTCCGGTTCCCATAGCACACTAGCCCAGCACTAAGCCTGCAATCAAAACGGCAAATCCGATAGAAAGCGGGACCGCCAAAAGCCAGCCCGCCTCCAAAACGCTATTTTCTTGCCGATCCATAACAGTCTCCTCTTTGACGCCGCCCCTGATTACGAAAGCCATTGGGAGCGGTTCGGTTCCGACGATTTTGCCAAGGACCCGGGGAGATGGCACCACCGGGTGCTCGCGTTCGTCCTCACCATTCGCGTGTTCGGCATCGCATCGCGTCGCGTCAGGTCGACGCTGTTCGAACCGCTCGCGCGGTGATAAGCGGTTGAGGATCTGAGTCCTACTTGAAGGTACCGCAATTGCTCATCGCGTTCGCCATATCTGTAGGTCTTCGCACTGGTAACGGTTCTGATGCACTATGAAGTGCTAAATATCGCCGGAACGATGAGGCGTCGTTTTTCACTTCCGATGCGGGTTGATCTGCTGCTCTTGGTCGTCGCAGCAATCATTGCTCACGTGGTGGGGATCTGTCTTTTCGCGCTCGCCTACGCCTGGATGCACCACCATCCAGACCTTGGAGGTCTCGCAGGCTTGTTTTCCGGAAGCGCAGCGGATTTCTTCTGTTTCTCGGTTACCTGCTACACGACGATCGGCTTTGGCGAAGTCTATGCCACTGGGCCGATGCGAATCGTTGCTGCCTTGGAGGGTCTCAACGGACTCGTCCTGATCGCTTGGTCAGCATCGTTCGCATACGCATCGACTTCGGATCTGTGGAAGCGGGAGCAAGACTGATGCGCGTTTCAGAGGTCGTGTTCCTTCGTCATAGCTGTTCGCGCCGAAAGGTGCGGCGGGCTTTTCGTTCGGGCGCCAAGGAGCTTGTAACTGTTTGCCTGAATGTTCCCCATAGGGGCTTATTCAAAATTTCGCCACTGCACCGCTATCAGAACGGCCCGTTGCTATAGCGTGGTAATCGCGGCCATTATCCCCTATTGGGGAGGGTAATTTCGGGACCGGACGCGCATGCTCGCGAGGGGAAGTTAGTTCAAAAGCCCCTATAGAGGACAATGGCTTAGGCCAATTTAGTTAACAGGTTTCCGGTTAATAGGTCGCTTGGCCGCAGCGCATCGAGGACCACTTCGTAGACACTCCCCTATGTCTTCCTCGACCTCGACTTCGCCGATACCTACAGCTGCTTACTGCCGGTCCGGGCGATAGACGAGGAAAGCGAGACGGACGGCAGCGCGTAGACTGGGACGCGACCTCTATGCAGAAGACCCGCCGCTACATTTGCGAAGCGACGGGCCTCCGCCCCATTCCCCCATACCTGACTATGCAACTGCCGTGCCAGACTTATTGACCCATCGCGAGACACCTTATGGCTTCTTCGCAGACCTCGATGTTGCAACAAGGATATGACAGTCGAACCAGGCTCGGCTGTGGGAATTCCCACACCGGGGAAAACATTGGAAAAATCCGCTCCCAGTTTTGCTTTCCGGAAAGCGGGGCCTGCGGCCATCAAATTTCCTTGGATAGGGAGTAAGATGAAGTACACCTGATTGAACAAGAGGCTGTTGTGACAGGCTCTCCGGCCTTCATCTCAAGACTTTGCGATGCCGACCTCGCCGCGCTGACCAAACGGTGGCACGAGCGCAGCGATCGACACAACGAGCTGATCATTTCCCACGGCGACACTGGTCGCGAAGTCTACTTCCTGCTGGAAGGACGGGCTCGCGTGACACTGGTTTCAGCGGACGGCAGGGAGATAGCGTATCGCGATGTCGAACCGGGTGACATTTTCGGGGAGTGCACGCCGCAGCCTGAATTTCATTCGAGCAGTCGGCCAGACTTTGCCTCGCCCCGAATGTCGAAGCTGGCCAGCGTCGTCTGCACCGCCTCATGGAAGCTCTCAGGGGTGTCTAAAATAGATGGTGAGTAGATTGCTGGACAGAAGACCGGCGGACGCGAGCCGGCCCCGCAACGTCTGGTCGGCCAGGGGGCTCGCTGTCCGACTCTTGCCGGCGTCTCAGGTCCATCATTATTCCGCGAAGTTTGATCGGAAGACCCGCTGGTTGCTGGCTCCGCTAACACAGCGTTTCGCACGGGGTCCCGTCGCCATCGCGATCCAGCTTGGAAATGTGCGGAACCGTACGAAGCGGATTGCACGCAACCAACGCGGTGGCCGGGCATTAATTTAGCAAAGCATCAAATAGGAAAGCATCGGGAGGAAGACCATGCTGCACCTTAACATGCCTGGCGAATTTGAGGTCGGCGATGAGGTTGCGCTAGCAGGTACCGTCATCACCATTCTCCCTAGCGGCCGAGCCAGAGTGAGCATTCCATCCTATGACCATCCTTACACGCTAGAGCCGCCACCCAAAGCCCGGGCCGGCGACCGAGTAGTTCTTGTTGGGGACGTCACCCGCATCGATCGCGGAGCAGACAAACTCACCGTGCGGATTGACTGCGGCGGCGTGATTACGGTCGACAGGTCGGCAATCACTCGGCTGAGGAAGCACCGCCGGGCTTCAGCCGGTTGACGCTACGGCGACACAACGGCCTGCGCTCGTCGGCATACGGAACATGCAAGCGTATCGTGCCTCAAGCCAATCTAACTTCGAGGGACCTAGGCCCGCGCTAAAAAGTCCGAACATTTCCCATCCCCTCGCCTTTCGGCAAATCTGGCGGAAAACGGAGACTAGGCAAATTTTGCGACCCCCAAAAAACGCCTCGGGGTGCCCCGGCGGTGCCCCGAACCATTTCAGGGCAACAGGCCCCCGAGGGGGAGAATGCTAATCAACTGAAATCATTATAGAAATTTTGGTGGAGCCAATCGGAATCGAACCGACGACCTCTTGAATGCCATTCAAGCGCTCTCCCAACTGAGCTATGGCCCCACTCCGGCAGTCAACCGGCGCCGTTGCCGGCGAAGAGATCCGGCGCGGGTTGAGACCGCGCCGTTAGTGCAGGCGGCTTCTAACCCCGCCTTCCGTCAATATCAAGCCTTTAAGAGCCGCTTTTTATCAAGAACCCGCGAAAGTCGGCGGGCGCTGTGTGAGAGGCCGGATCAGACTTCGTCGTCGTCATCGCCGACGCCGATCATGTCGGCGACATCGTCGTCCTCTTCCTCTTCGTCGGCGAGGAAGGTATCGTCGTCGTCGCCGAGGTCCACATCGTCCTCGTCATCGCCGAGATCGGGAAGATCGTCGGGCTTCGTATCCTCGTCCGCCTCTTCGAGCGAGACGACCTCGACGCCCTCTTCCTCCTCGGCGTCGACTTCCTTCTCGGCAACTTCCTCTTCCTCCTCAAGGGCGGCAATCTTGCCTTCCTCGAAATAAGAGCGGGGATAGTTCTTGCCGGTATAGGGCGAGACGATCGGATCCTTGTTCAGATCGTAGAATTTTTGACCCGTCTCGGGGTCGATGCGTTTGGTGCCAAGTTCGGGTTTTGCCACAGCAAGCCTCGTCGATGAAAGTTTGGTCCCCATAACCACAGTTTACGGCGCTGTCAAAGCCTAAAGCCAGCGTCACAAATCCCCGCGTTGAGCGACCTCTCGCAAGGGGATGACCAATTCCGCCCGCCGTGATACGAGACCGCGCAAACCAGAAGAAAAAGGCCAGCCACCGGCGTTTTTCACCCAAGGAAAACCCATGTCGCATACTGCCGCCCCGAAACCGGCCACCGCCCGCAAATCGCCAGCGCTTTCAGGCACAGCACGGGTGCCCGGCGACAAGTCGATCTCGCACCGCTCGTTCATGTTCGGCGGCCTCGCCTCCGGCGAAACCCGCATCACCGGCCTGCTGGAAGGCGAGGACGTGATGCGCACGGGCGCCGCGATGAAGGCAATGGGCGCGCATATAGAGAAGCGCGGCGCTGAATGGGTGATCCACGGCACCGGCAACGGCGCGCTGCTGCAGCCGGAAGGCCCGCTCGATTTCGGCAACGCCGGCACCGGCTCGCGCCTCACCATGGGCCTGGTCGGGACCTACGACATGGAGACGACCTTCATCGGCGACGCCTCGCTGTCCGGCCGGCCGATGGGCCGCGTGCTCGAGCCGCTGCGCCAGATGGGCGTGCAGGTGCTGAAGGCGACGCCCGGCGACCGCATGCCGATCACGCTGCGCGGCCCCAAACACGCCGCGCCGATCACCTACCGCGTGCCGATGGCCTCGGCCCAGGTGAAGTCGGCGGTGCTGCTCGCCGGGCTGAACACGCCCGGCATCACCACCGTCATCGAGCCGGTGATGACGCGCGACCACACCGAAAAGATGCTGCAGGGATTCGGCGCCAATCTGTCGGTCGAGACCGACGAGCGCGGCGTGCGCCACATCTTCATCGAGGGCCAGGGCAAGCTCACCGGCCAGACAATCGCTGTGCCGGGCGACCCGTCATCGGCCGGATTCCCGCTGGTGGCGGCGCTGATCGTGCCGGGCTCGGACATTACAATCGAAAACGTGCTGATGAACCCGACCCGCACCGGTCTTTTGTTGACGCTACAGGAAATGGGCGCCCGGATCGACGTTCTCGAGCCGCGCAATGAAGGCGGCGAGGATGTCGCCGATCTGCGGGTGCGCTACTCCGAGCTGAAGGGCGTCACCGTGCCGCCCGAACGGGCGCCGACGATGATCGATGAGTATCCGGTGCTTGCTGTCGCGGCGAGCTTTGCCGAGGGCGAGACGCTGATGCAGGGACTGGAAGAGCTGCGGGTGAAGGAATCGGACCGGCTGTCGGCGGTCGCCGAAGGGCTGAAGCTCAATGGTGTCGACTGTACCGAGGGCGAAGCCACACTGGCGGTGCGTGGAAAACCCGGCGGCAAGGGGCTTGGCCAACATCCGAACGGAAAGAGCACCATCGTCCAGACCCATCTCGACCACCGCATTGCCATGAGCTTTCTCGTCATGGGACTGGCAACGAAAAAGCCTGTCACCATCGACGACCAGGCGATGATCGCGACCAGCTTTCCGGAGTTCATGGGGCTTATGAAGGGCCTGGGGGCGGAGATCAGCTAAGGTCTGCGAATGTTTTGGACGTTGCTCGTCGGCGGTTTGGTTTTGACGGCATTGGTCGGGCGCGTGGCGGCGCAGTCAGGTTTCGATCTGGGATATTCCGACAGGAAGCCAGGTGCGATTAGCCTGATCGGGTTTCTTTTTTTCCCGTTTTGGATCGTCCTCTTCATCTTGCTGGCGACAACGGCGCATTTTTTTCCAGACGTTAGCGGCGCTCTCATGCCATATGTTTCGAACTTCGTTTTTAAGCTGGCTGCCGGGATCACATTCGTCGCGATCGCCACGTTTCCCATTTCCGTACCGCTTCTGATAGGAATTCCCGTTGGATTCTTGGCCGGATATTGGACCGGACGGCGGTCTTCCGGACTTTGACGTTGAACCCGTATGATTGGTTCTTGATTTAACGACCTTCCTCCGTTTGAAGCGGCACGTATGAGCTCAATCACTGATAAAGCTGGCTTCACCATCGCCATCGACGGCCCAGCAGGCGCGGGCAAAGGCACCCTTGCCCGCCGACTGGCCGACCATTACCGGCTGAACCTGCTCGACACCGGCCTCACCTATCGCGCAATGGCGCATGCGCTGCTTCGGCTCGGCCTGCCGCTCGACAATGTCTCGGCCGCCGAGACCGCTGCCCGGCAGGTCGACCTGGCCAAGCTCGACCGGTCGGTGCTGACGGCGCATGCGGTCGGCGAAGCGGCTTCGAAAGTGGCTGTCATCCCTTCGGTGCGGCGCATACTGGTCGAAAAGCAGCGCGAATTCGCCAAGGCGCCGCCGGGCGCCGTGCTCGACGGCCGCGACATCGGCACCGTGGTCTGTCCCGACGCCGACATAAAACTCTATGTGACGGCGAGCGCCGAGGTGCGGGCACAACGCAGGCTGGCCGAGATCGAGAGCATCGGCGGCACCGCCGATTTCGACGATATCCTCGCCGATATCCTGCGCCGCGACGAGCGCGACATGGGTCGCGCCGACTCGCCGCTGAAGCCGGCCGCCGACGCGCACTTGCTCGACACGTCGGAAATGGCTATAGAAGCCGCGTTCCTGGCGGCCAAGGCGATCATCGACGACGTTCTGGCCAAGAGAAACAAAGCCTGAGCCGGGTTTCCTGCTGTTGCCGATTGCCGGCGGCGAAAAGATACCCATATCGGGCACGAACCAGCCTGCCAGCATTCTTCATGCGCCGGAATTGCCGCTTAGGCGGCCAAGGGCTTTTTTGAGGCCCGGAACGCCGGCAGGCCAACGCAACGCTAACCCACGGCGCCCGCCCCGCTTGAGATGCGGGGCATTCCAGGAGAAACTATGTCAGTTGCAAATCCCACTCGCGATGATTTCGCGAGCCTGCTCGAAGAATCTTTTTCCGCCGGCCATTCCGGCGAAGGCCAAGTCGTCAAGGGCACGATCACTGCGATCGAAAAGGACATGGCAATCATCGACGTCGGCCTCAAGGTCGAAGGTCGCGTGCCGCTGAAGGAATTCGGCGTCAAGGGCAAGGATTCGACGCTTAAGGTCGGCGACACAGTCGAGGTCTATGTCGAGCGCATCGAGAACGCGCTTGGCGAAGCGATGCTTTCGCGTGAGAAGGCCCGCCGCGAAGAGAGCTGGGTCCGCCTCGAAGAGAAGTTCACCAAGGGCGAGCGCGTCGAAGGCGTCATCTTCAACCAGGTCAAGGGCGGCTTCACCGTCGATCTCGACGGCGCCGTGGCCTTCCTGCCGCGCAGCCAGGTCGACATCCGTCCGATCCGCGACGTCTCGCCGCTGATGCACAATCCGCAGCCTTTCGAGATCCTCAAGATGGATCGCCGCCGCGGCAACATCGTGGTGTCGCGCCGCACCGTGCTCGAGGAGAGCCGCGCCGAACAGCGTTCGGAAATCGTGCAGAACCTCGAAGAGGGCCAGGTGGTCGAAGGCGTCGTCAAGAACATCACCGACTATGGTGCGTTCGTCGACCTCGGCGGCATCGACGGCCTGTTGCATGTCACCGATATGGCATGGCGCCGCGTCAACCATCCGACCGAAATCCTCAACATCGGCCAGACGGTCAAGGTGCAGATCATCCGCATCAACCAGGAAACCCACCGCATCTCGCTCGGCATGAAGCAGCTCGAGAGCGATCCGTGGTCCGAGATCGGAACGAAATTCCCGATCGGCAAGAAGATCAAGGGCACCGTCACCAACATCACCGACTACGGCGCGTTCGTCGAGCTGGAGCCGGGCATCGAGGGTCTCATCCACGTTTCGGAAATGTCGTGGACGAAGAAGAATGTACATCCTGGCAAGATCCTGTCGACGACGCAGGAAGTCGACGTGGTGGTGCTCGAGGTCGATCCGGCCAAGCGCCGCATCTCGCTCGGCCTCAAGCAGACGCTCGAGAACCCGTGGCAGGCTTTCGCCAGCAGCCATCCGGTCGGCAGCCAGGTCGAGGGCGAGGTCAAGAACAAGACCGAGTTCGGCCTGTTCATCGGCCTCGAAGGCGATGTCGACGGCATGGTCCATCTTTCCGACCTCGACTGGACCCGTCCGGGCGAGCAGGTGATCGAGGAGTACAATCGCGGCGACATCGTCAAGGCGCAGGTGCTCGACGTCGACATCGACAAGGAGCGCATCTCGCTCGGCATCAAGCAGCTGGCCAAGGATACGGCCGGCGAGGCGGCGACTTCGGGCGAACTGCGCAAGAACGCGGTCGTCACCTGCGAGGTTACCGGCGTCAAGGATGGCGGCCTGGAAGTGCGGCTGGTCGACAGCGGCATCGAGACCTTCATCAAGCGCTCCGACCTCAGCCGTGACCGCGACGAGCAGCGCCCCGAGCGCTTCACGGTCGGCCAGAAAGTTGATGCCCGCGTCATCGCCTTCGACAAGAAGACCCGCAAGCTGCAGGTCTCGATCAAGGCGCTGGAAATCGCCGAAGAGAAGGAAGCGGTTGCCCAGTACGGCTCGACCGACTCCGGCGCTTCGCTGGGCGACATCCTGGGTGCCGCGCTGAAGAAGCAGGGCAGCTAACTCTACAACGCCGCGCCTCTCGCGCGGCCAGCAAACAAACCCCGCCGGAGCGATCCGGCGGGGTTTTTGTTTGACCATGGTCAAGCATCGGACCCAAAAGCCTGCCCCTCGGACCTGCCGGGGATGGACGCGATTTTGCGCAAAATCCGCGCTCAAGCAGAAAGAGGGATCAGGCCCTGCCGTAAAGCGGCACCAGTGTGCCGCTCATCGCCAGATTGGCCGGCGAAGCGAGATAGGTGATGGCCTCCGCCGCCGCTTCGAGGCTGACCCATTTGCCGAAATCGGCGGCCGGCATGTCAGCCCGGGTGGCCGGCGTGTCGAGGGTCGAGGGCGCGACCGCGTTGACCAGGATGCCCTTGCCCTTGAGTTCTTCCGCCATCGCCACCGTCATTGCCGCAACGGCCGCCTTGCTGGCGGCATAGGCGACCATGCCGGAACCGCGCCGCAGGTCGAGCCCGGCGCGGGCCGTGACATTGACGATGCGGCCCGATACGGAAGATTCCAGCATCGAGCGGATCGCCGCGCGGCAGCACAGGAAGGTGGTGCGGGCGTTGGTGTCCATCATTTCGGCAAAGGACGCGGGCTCGATCTTCTCGACCGGCGCGGCGGTGAAGCCGCCGGCCAGGTGGATGGAGGCCCACAAGTCGGTAACACTGGCGTAGAACGCATCGACCTTGGCGGGGTCGGCGAGATCGACATTGTGCGCCAGCCTGACGCGCTCATGTGCCGGGAAGGGAAAATGCGCGGGCGCGGCGGCATGGGCATTGGGCACATGGCAGACCGCGCCCTGCTCCAGCAGTTTGCCGACAACCGCGCCACCGAGCGCCCCGGTGCCGCCGGTCACCACAACATGCCTGCCGTCCAATTTATCCGTCATCTTCGACCGCTCCAGTCACTCATATGCCGCTGCCCGCCGCAGCCGAAGGTCGCGCCTTTCGCGCGATCACTCAACCGAAATCTCGATGACGGGGCGTCGTTTGCGCGCTTCAAGCCGGCGGCCATCAGTCGAGGATCGCATCCCCAAGACGCTGCCACAGCACTCAATCGACAGTGATCTCGATGACATAAGGCAGTCCGGTCGCACGCGCGCGCTTGAGTGCGTCTGCCAGGTGACCGATGCTGGCGAGCCGCTCGGCGGCAATGCCGTAAGCTTCGGCCAGCTTGCAGAAATCAGGCGGCGCCGGCGAGACGCCGACCGGCTCGACGCCGACATCGAGCATCGAGGTTTCGATTTCGCGATAGCCGAGATTGTTCCAGACGACGAAGATCACCGGAGCCGCAGCGTCGAGTGCGGCGCCAAGCTCGGGCAGCGTGAACTGGAAACCACCGTCGCCGGTGAGACAGACGACCGGCGCATCAGGCACGGCAAGGGCTGCGCCGATCGCCGCCGGCGGACCATAGCCCAGCGCGCCGAAGCCGGTGGCGGCGTTGAACCAGCCGCCTGGACGGTCGTGATCGTAATAGAGGTTGGCGGCATAGACCGGCTGGGTCGAATCGCCGACGATGATCGAGCCCGGCAATGCATCGCGGATCATCTCGACGGCGCGGGTTTGCGCCTGGAGGGCCGGAGCCATTTCGGCAAAGGCTGCTTGCCTTGTCGCAGCGGCGCGAGACTGGCCGTCGCCCGATGGCGGCTGGTCCGTACCAATCTCGACAAGCAGCGCCTCGAGTGCTGCGCCGCAATCGGCATGGATCGAAATCCGGGCGGGCCGGCGGGCAAGCTGGTCGGCGCCGATGTCGATGCGGATCAGATTGGACGGCAGGACAAAGCCACCGTCGCTATATCCGTCGTAGTCGGTCGGGCCGAATTCGGTGCCGGCGGCAATGACCAGATCGGCCTCGGCCATCAATGCACGCACCGCCTTCAGACTGGGGCTGGCCGGCACGCCGAGCGGATGGCGGTGCAGCAGGCCGCGGGCATTGGCCGTCTGGACAACCGGCGCTCCCAGCCTTTCGGCAAGGCGCTGTAACGGCGCTTCGGCTCTCTTGGCGCCGCCGCCGGCAAGGACCAGCGGGCGGCGGGCAGCCGCGCAAAGTTTTGCCGCCTCTGCTATATCAGCCGGATTCGGCTCGGGCGGCGCGACATTCGTCAGCAAAGCGGCGATGCCGCCGGCCGGCTTGACCATGATATCGGTCGGGATCTCGATGTGCACCGGGCCCGGACGCGACGACGAAAACAGGGCGAAGGCGCGGGCAAGAACGCCCGGCAGTTCGTCGGCGTCGGTGACACGGTGCGAAAACAGCGCGACCTTTTCCATCATGCCGCGCTGGTCGGGCAGTTCGTGCAGATGGCCAAGGCCCTTGCCCAGTGTCGGCGTGGCGTTGACGCCCGAGATCACCAGCATCGGAACCGAATCGGCACGGGCCTGGCCCATGGCGGTGATGGTGTTGGTCAGCCCCGGTCCGGTGATGACGAGGGCGATGCCGGGCTTGCCGCCGGCGCGCGCATAGCCGTCGGCCATGAAGCCGGCGCCCTGTTCATGACGCGGCGTGACGTGGCGAATCTTCGAGCGCGCCAAGCCGCGATAGAGTTCGACCGTATGCACACCCGGAATGCCGAAAACCGTGTCGACATCATGGGCTTCGAGCAAAGTGATGAGCGCTTCGCCGACTGTCGTCATTGCCTGAGCACCGGACGTGTGAGGCAGGTCGGTCCGCCCTCGCAGGCGATGCACAGCGCGTCCGCCTCGAAGGTTGAAACCCTGCAGCCGGCGGCCGCCATGGCCGCCGCCGTCTTCGGGAAGCCGGCAACGGCGATCACCTCGCGCGGCGCGGTCGGCAGCACATTCAGGCTGAGGCCGTTGGAGGCGAAGAATTCCCCGGCGTCGCCTTCGACCAGGCGAATGCCTCGCGCCCGCAGCATCTGGTAGAAGGCAGCCGGCAAAAGCGGTGCATAGACCAGCGCCAGATCGTCGGCGAGCGGACTGATCACCGACATCAGATGCAGGCAGGCGTCCTCGCCATGCCAGAGCGGCAGGTCGTAGCCATAGACCTGGATACCCTTGGGGGTGAGCAGGTTGGCGAGTTGCTGGATGCCGTCCTGGTTGGTGCGCACACCGCGGCCGACGGCCAGGGTCCCTGAATCCACCCAGACGCAATCACCGCCCTCGACCTGTCCGGGAGGCTCGATGCGGCCGAGGATTGGTACGCCCATGCGCTTGTAGGCCGCCTCGTGCAGGCCGGGCTCGGCACGGCGCAGCGCCTTGCCCATGGCGAGGATGATGGCGCCGTGGTCGGTCATCAACGATGGATCATGCGTGAAGACCGAATCGGCAAGCCCGTCATCGGCGTCGGTCAGCCATTCGATCGCGGCGCCGGACGCAAGAACCAGCGTCGTCAGCGCCTCATGCTGGGCGGCGGCCTTTTGAGGATCGAAGCCCGCACCATAGTGCCATTCCGATGTTTTGGCGCGGGCCATGGCGCTTGCGGCGGACCGCATCAGCACGCGCTGCAGGGGCCCGGCCATGGACTGCGACCCGTATGCTTTACCCACCAAGTGCTCCTGAACCATCCCATCCAGCCAATAGCCACTCAGCGAGCAGTGATCAATGGTCCAAAAAGCATGGTTGACGGAGGCAAGCGGAACGGTACATCTTGAGAATGAGAAGTCTGTCCAGTGATGGTAATGGGTAAAAAATTCCAGCAGCGACGGGTCTGGCCATTTCGTGAGGCACCGCAAAGGTGATAGCGCAAGGCACCGCCCCCGCCCTGAAGTACACGGCGCAGAACGACGCCGCCGAAGCCATCCATGTCGAGAACCTGCATAAACGATTCGGCGAACTGCATGTGCTGAAAGGCGTTTCGCTGTCGGCGCGCGACGGCGAGGTCATCGCTATCATTGGCGGCAGCGGCTCGGGAAAATCGACCCTGCTGCGCTGCATCAATTGCTTGGAGAACCCGACCAGCGGGATCGTTCGCGTCAATGGCGAGGAGATCCGGATGAAGGCCGACAGTCACGGCCACACCGTTCCCGCCGACCGCAAGCAGATCGAGCGCATCCGCTCCAAGCTCGGCATGGTTTTCCAGAATTTCAATCTGTGGAGCCACATGACGCTGATCGAGAACGTCATCGAGGTTCCGGTGCATGTTCTGGGCGTCAAGCGCGATGTGGCCATCGCCGAGGCGGAAAAGCTGCTTGCCCGCGTCGGCCTGGCCGAAAAGCGCGATGTCTATCCGGCCTATCTGTCAGGCGGCCAGCAGCAGCGTGCGGCCATCGCCCGGGCGCTGGCCATCAATCCGCGCGTCATGCTGTTCGACGAGCCGACCTCGGCGCTCGACCCGGAACTGATCGGCGAGGTGCTGAAGGTGATCGGCGACCTGGCACGCGAAGGCCGCACCATGGTGCTGGTCACCCATGAGATGAAGTTCGCCCGCGAGGTCGCGACGCATGTCGTCTACCTCTACAACGGACTGGTCGAGGAAGAAGGGCCGCCGGAGCAGATCTTCGGCGCACCGAAATCCGAAAGGCTGAAGCAATTCATCCGCAACATCGGTTAAGCCGAGGCGGACGAACAACGGGAACAACAACAAACTGGGAGTTTTTGGCATGAAGACCGTTCTGAAAACATTTGCCGCAGCACTTCTGCTCGGTGTCGCCGCGATGAGCATGGCAAAGGCCGAGCCGGTCAAGATCGGCGTCGCTGCCGAACCCTATCCGCCGTTCACCTCGCCGGATGCTTCCGGCAAATGGGTTGGCTGGGAGATCGAATTCATCGACGCGGTCTGCGCCGAGCAGAAACTCGATTGCGTCATCACCCCCGTCGCCTGGGACGGAATCATCCCGGCGCTGACGACCAAGAAGATCGACGTCATCGCCAGTTCCATGTCGATCACCGACGAGCGCAAGAAGACGATCGACTTCTCCGACAAATATTACAACACCCCGACAGCTATCATCGGACCGAAGGACCAGAAGTTCGGCGCTACCCCGGAAGATCTCAAGGGCAAGATCATCGGCGTGCAAGTTTCGACCGTGCATGCCGACTACGTCAAGAAGCACTTCACCGAAGCCGCGGAAATCAAGGAATATCAGACCCAGGACGAAGCCAATCAGGATCTTGCCGCCGGCCGTGTCGATGCCGTGCAGGCCGATTCCATCGCGCTCGATGCCTTCCTGAAATCGGATCAGGGCAAGCAATGCTGCGATCTGAAGGGCACGGTCGCGCCGGATCTGGCGATCCTCGGGCCCGGCGTCGGCGCCGGTGTCCGCAAGGAGGACACGGAGTTGAAGGAGAAGATCAACGCCGGCATCAAGGCGATCCGCGCCAACGGCAAATATGACGAGATTTCGAAGAAATACTTCGATTTCGACATCTATGGCGCCGACCCACAGTCGAATTGACGGCGTGCATCCCCGAGCGAACAACCACGCGGCGCAGACAGCGCGCCGTGTGGCTTCGTCGAACTCTACCTACGCAAGCTTTCCGCTGACGGCATCGCCGGTGGTTTTGGCGCCAGCAATTCGGGGGCGACGCTGATCGACGCATTTCTTCCGGCCTCTGTGGCCCGCATCATCGAACTGCTTTCGCCGACGCCACCCGGTTGGGGCGCAACGCTTCTGGTCGGACTGCTCCACTCGGTCGAGATCGCTGCCGGTGCGTTCGGTCTCGGCCTCGTCATCGGCATTTGCGGTGCGTATGGCAAGCTCTATGGCGGGCCTGTGGTGCGCGATCTGCTGGCAGTCTATACGACGATCGTCCGCGCCGTGCCGGAGCTAGTGCTGATCCTGCTGCTCTATTATGCCGGCACCGATTTGATCAACCAGTTGCTGACGGCAATGGGATATCAGCGCATCGATATCAGCGGGCTGGTGGCCGGCATTGCCGTGCTCGGCTTCGTCCAGGGCGCTTATTCGACAGAGGTGATGCGCGGCGCGATCCTTGCCATCCCGCAGGGACAGATCGAAGCCGCGCGCGCCTATGGCATGTCTCCCGGCCTGCTGCTGCGACGCATCACGCTGCCGGCGATGCTGCCTTTCGCCATACCGGGCCTTGCCAATCTCTGGCTGATCGCCACCAAGGACACCGCCCTGCTGGCGGTCGTCGGCTTCTTCGAACTGACATTGGCGACGCGGCAAGCGGCGGGCGTAACCAAAGCCTATCTTACCTTCTTCCTCGCCGCGGGCGTGATCTATCTTCTGTTGACGCTGGTCTCCAATCTGATCATCGGCCGCATCGAGGTCTGGGCTCGGCGCGGCATGCCCTCGCTCAAGGAGGCGCGTTGATGGCTGTCGAAACGACCATCGTCAACGTAGCCGCCCGCGCGTCGCTGTGGTTGCAGCCGCACCGCATCGTGCTGATTGTGACTGGACTGGCGCTGGTTTTCGCGGCCGCTTTTTTCATGCGCTGGGACTGGCTGCCGCAATATTACGAAATGGCGCTTGTCGGCCTCTGGCGCACGCTCTGGATTCTCGCCGTCACCTGCACACTGGGCTTCCTGCTCGCCGTGCCGCTCGGATTGGCGCAGGCTGCCGGCCCGTTCTGGCTCGCGGCGCCTGCAAAGGCCTTCTGCACCGTCATCAGGGGAACGCCCCTGCTGCTGCAGCTCTGGCTGCTCTACTATGGGCTCGGCTCGCTGTTTCCACAGTACCCATGGGTACGCGAGTCCTGGATGTGGCCGTATCTCAGGCAAGCATGGCCCTATGGCGTCCTGGCGCTGACCTTGTCCTTCGCCGGTTACGAGGGGGAAGTCATGCGGGGTGCCTTCGCCGGCGTGCCGAAAGGACAGTTGGAAGCGGCGCGCGCCTTCGGCATGAGCCGCTGGAAGATCCTGCGGCGGATCTGGCTGCCACAAGCCTTCTACCGGGCGCTGCCGACGCTGACCGGCGAAACCGTGCTGCAACTGAAATCGACGCCGCTGGTGGCGACAATCAGCGTGATCGACATATTCGCCGTCTCGTCAAAGGTGCGGCAGAGCACTTTCCTCACCTATGAACCCTTGCTGCTCCTGGCGTTGATCTATATGGCGATCACCGGCATCCTGGTCTTCGCCCTCGGCAAGATCGAGGCGCGGATCCCGAACAAAATTGGTTAGTGAGAAGCGAATAGGAGTAGCGAATAGCGAATAGTTCGCTGATTTCCTCTACTCCCTATTCGCTACTCGCTAGAGCTTCAGGGCAGCTAAAGATGCAACTCAGTCTCGACCAGGCGACAGGGCTGTGCCGGATGGCGGCGCTCGGCGCCGGCGCCAATGAGGAAGCGGCGCAGTCGCTTGCAGCCTCCGTGGTGGCGGCCGAGGCAGAAGGTCTGTCGACGGTCGGACTGTCGCATTTCATCGACTATCTCGAAGCGCTGGAGGCCGGCCGCATCGATGGCAAGGCCGAGCCGGTCATCACCAGGCCGGCTTTGGCGATCTATCTCTCCGACGCGCGCGGCGGTCTGGCGCATACCGGCTTCGACCGCACCATCGACGATCTCGCCAAGGCGGCGCGCCTGTTCGGCGTAGCCATCTTTTCGCAGAAGAACGCCTATACATGCGGCGCGCTCGGCTATTTCACCGGGCGGCTGGCCGCGCAGGGACTGGTGTCCTTCGCCGCGACCAATGGACCGGCCGTGCTTGCCGGCTCCGGCTCGGTCAAGCCGGTCTATTGCACCAACCCGATGTCCTTCGCCGCGCCCGCCGCCGACGGAGCGCCGCTGGTGATCGACCAGTCATCGAGCGCCACCGCCTTCGTCAACATCCGCAAGGCAGCCGAGGACGGCAAGAAAATTCCAGAAGGCTGGGCACTGGACGCGAGCGGCAACCCGACCACCGATCCCGCCGCCGCCATGAAAGGCGCGATGCTTGCATTCGGCGGCCAGCGTGGCGCCAACATCGCGCTGATGGTCGAAGTGCTGGCGGCGGGCCTGTCGGGCGCCAACTGGTCGCTCGATGCGCCGTGGTTCACCGACGGACCGGACAGTCCCGGAACCGGCCTCTTCGTGCTGGCCGTCGAGCCCAAGCTGCTCGATCCAAATTTCGAGAAGCGCATGAAAGATCAACTCGACCGGTTGCGCCGCCGCTACGGCGTGCATGTCCCCGGCCGTGCCCGGGCCGAAGCGGCGGAGAAGGCAGCGGCACGGGGCATAACGGCTCCGAAAGCCGTGGTGCAGCGCATCTCCGAATTCGCCGCCCGGTATTCTTCCTGAAGACGTCCACACCTTCGGATAGTTGATCGCGCGACAGCGGGCGTACTTGCCGTTACGCCCAGGCTGCCTCGTCGAACCACGTTTCGGAAACAGCCGGAAACCCTCGCGTCGGCTGGGTTTTTCCGGGCTCTCCGCATCTGACCAGTAACATGCATTTCCCGGTCAACTTTTGTTCATTTGACTTTGACTGGGGTGGCGGCTGTTTGCGAGGAGCATCAAAAGAGGGACCCCAATGGCCGTAAGCACCGACAATCCCAGCACCAATCTTTTCGTTCCGGCCCTTGGCAGCCTCTATGCGGCGCTGAACACCACCTCTGAAACCATGCTGCGCGCCGTGGCCGGCATCTTCCTCACCATCCATGGCTCTGGCAAGATCACCGACCCGCTCGGCGCCGCTGAGATGGTCGAAGGCCTCGGCTTCTATCCTGGCGCGTTCTGGTCGGTGCTGCTGGCCTGCACCGAGTTCTTCGGCGGCATTTTCATCGCCATCGGTTTCTTGACCCGCCCGGCCGCCGTCGCCGGAATGTTCGTGCTTTTGGTCACCGTCTGGTTCCACTGGGTCACCCTGGGAGAGGGCTTTTCGGGTGCCGAAAAATCGCTGCTGTGGGCGGCGATACTGTTCTTCTTCGTCATCCGCGGCGGCAACCGCCAATCGGTCGACGCGCGCATCGGCAGGGCGTTCTGAACCAACCGACACCGCGGCAAACGGCGACAAAGGATCGCCCTTTGCCTTCGGCGCGAAACGGATTATGAACGGCTTCAGCCAAGCCCAGTAGATCTGGAAAGCGCGCCGGAGCCAGCCATGACCGAAATCCTGCAGACCCCAAAGCTCGTCGTCGTGTTCGGCGGCTCCGGCTTTGTCGGCCGCCATGTGGTGCGGGCGCTGGCCCGGCGTGGCTATCGCATCAGGGTCGCCTGCCGCCGGCCCGATCTCGCCGGCCATCTGCAGCCGCTCGGCAATGTCGGCCAGATCCAGCCGGTGCAGGCCAATATTCGCGTGCGCTGGTCGGTCGACCGCGCCGTGCAGGGCGCCGACCATGTCGTCAATTTGGTAGCCATCCTGCATGAGAGCGGCCGGCAGAAGTTCACGCCCGTCCACGAGTTCGGCGCACGCGCGGTCGCCGAAGCGGCGCACGCCGTCGGCGCCGGGCTCACCCATATCTCGGCGCTGGGCATCGATCTGAACGCGCAATCCGAGTATGCGCGCACCAAGGCGCTCGGTGAAAAAGCGGTCCTGGAGACGATCGAGGATGCGGTCATCTTGCGGCCCTCGATCAATTTCGGCCCCGAGGACAGCTTCTTCAACCGCTTCGCCAGCATGGCGCGCTATTCGCCGGTCCTGCCACTGATCGGCGGCGGGCGGACCAAATTCCAGCCGGTCTATGTCGGCGATGTCGCCGAAGCGGTGGCGCGCTCGGTCGACGGCAAAGTCCAGGGTGGCCGGATCTACGAGCTTGGCGGACCTCAGGTGCTCACCTTCAAGCAATGCATGCAGGAAATGCTCGCCATGATCGACCGCAAGCGGCTCCTGGTGTCGGTGCCGTGGTGGGTGGCGAACATGCAGGCATCGATCCTTGGGCTTTTGCCCAATCCGCTGCTGACCAAGGATCAGGTCCTGCAGTTGCGCGGGGACAACATCGTCTCGGAAGCGGCCATCAGGGAAAACCGGACGCTCGCCGGTCTCGATATCCAGCCACAGTCGATCGGCAGCATCCTGCCGAGCTATCTCTGGCGCTACCGGCCCGCCGGCCAGTTCCAGCGCAAGACGGCGGAATAGCCAATCAGGCGGCTCGCTAAAGCGCGTCGCGTTTGACCGGCCTCATGCGACGCGCTTTAGGTTGTTGTCTCATGCATGTCGTTATCGCAAAACCGCTGCACACCCTCGGGTCAGGCCCGAGGGCATGCTTTTGCGCGACATGCATTAAAGCGCCGCGTGACCTGCATCGGCAAGCCGCCCTGTGGTTGCGTCGTCAGTTTCTGCACCGGCCAGGGTTTGGTCTCGGCGGTGGTATCGAAGCGGAAGCGCGACAGCATGATCGCCAGAGCGATGATCGCCTCCTGCATGGCAAAGCTGGCGCCGATGCAGACGCGAGGACCGGCGCCGAACGGCAAATACTGAAAACGGTCGATCTTCTCGCGATTTCCCGGATGGAAACGTTCGGGCATGAAGGCGTCGGGCCTGTCCCACAACTTGCGATGGCGGTGGACGACCCAGGGCATGACCAGCACCGCGGCACGCCTCGGTATGTAGAGGCCGTTCCAGGTTTCGGGCTCGATCGGCTCGCGGTTGATCGACGGCGCCGGCGGATAGAGCCTGAGCGCCTCGTCGAAGGCGGCGCGGGTGAACGGCATGGCGTCGAGCCACTTTGTCGGGTCGGGCTCGCGCGCCAGCACGGCGTCGATCTCGCGCTCGACCTTTTCGCGCTCCCAAGGCGCTTCGGCCAGGCAATAGAGCGTCCAGCCGAGCGCACGCGCCGTGGTCTCGTGACCGGCGCCGATGAAGGTGATGATGTTGTCCTCGACCTCGGCGCGCGTCAGCCCGTCCGGTCCCTCCGCCTTGAGCAAAAGCGTGAGGAAATCCTGCGGCACCTTGTCCGGATCGTGCTTGACCCGCTCTTCGCGCATCTTGACGGTGTCGGTGACGATCTTGCGGAAGTAGGCCATGGTTTTGCGGCCGCGGATGCGGGTCAGGCGCGGCAGCCAGTCTGGCGCCCGCAACAGGTCGAGCGGATCGACGCGGCCCATGGTTTCGAACAGCCGGTCGATCTCCTTGGCGAAGCTGCCCGGCTCACCCGATATCTCACCGGAAAACAGCGTCTCGGCCAGGATGTCAAAGGTAAGCAGCGTCATGTCGTGGGCGATGTCCGACGTGCCGCCGCCCTCGTAGCGGGTGACGAACTCCCGCGTACGCCTCAGCATCGGCTCGGCAAAACCGAAGATGTGGCGCGGCGTGAACACCGGCGCCATCGCCTTGCGTGAACGCCGCCAGACCTCACCCTCGGCGGTCAGCAGGCCGTCGCGCAGGATCGGCCGCAGGATCATCTGGCGAACCGTCGCCATCTTGTAGTTTTTGGCATTGTCGACCAGCACGTGGCGAATGAGGCCGGGATCGTTGGCGATGACCAGCGGCCCGCCGATGCCGGTCACCGAAATCCAAGGCTGGTTGTAGGTCGGCTCGCCCCACAGTTCGAGCGGATTGCGATAGACGATGCGGATCATCTCCAGCGTCGAAGGGGGCGACGTGCGCGGCTTCGGCGCCGGCGGGACAAAGGGGGCGGGCTGACTGTCCATGGCGTGCTCCGCTGGTGACCTCAATGTAGTGGCTTGCAGGGCAAGCGTCCATGTCGCCGGCTGTAACGGGGCATTAGAAAGTGCCTGAGCGTCGGAACAGGTCGCCCGCTTTTGTGCGGCCGCTCTGTTCCCAAAACCGGTTCCACTTTTGGGTCCGATGCCGTGGCCCGCCAGGCGTGCTCTTCTTCCATTCGGAAATGCTTGCAAACCTTGGAAAAACCGCCTTTTGCACCTATATCTGGACCATCAAGGACGCGCGATTCGGAGCCGATTTTTTGCGCTGGATGTGCGGCATCAATCAGACAGGTTTTCATGAGCGATCAGATCGACAACGCCAACGGCGCTGAGGCCGAGTACGGCGCCGATTCCATCAAGGTTTTGAAGGGCTTGGACGCCGTCCGCAAGCGGCCCGGCATGTATATCGGCGATACCGACGACGGCTCGGGCCTGCATCACATGGTCTATGAGGTCGTCGACAACGCTATCGATGAGGCGCTGGCCGGCCATGCCGACCTCGTCACGGTGACGCTCAATCCCGACGGTTCGGTGACGGTCATCGACAATGGCCGCGGCATTCCGACCGATATCCACACCGGCGAAGGTATTTCGGCGGCCGAAGTGATCATGACGCAGCTGCATGCCGGCGGCAAGTTCGACCAGAACTCCTACAAGGTGTCTGGTGGCCTCCACGGCGTCGGCGTCTCCGTCGTCAACGCGCTGTCGGCCTGGCTGAAGCTGAAAATCCGCCGCAACGGCCAGATCTACGAGATGAGCTTCTCGCATGGCAATGCCGACGGACCGCTGAGGGTCACCGGCAGCTATGAGCAGCGCAAGGTTGCCGGCACCTATGAGGGGCGCAGCGGCAGCGAGATCACCTTCTTTCCGTCGACCGAGACTTTCACCATGGTCGAGTTCGACTTCGGCACGCTGGAGCACCGGCTGCGCGAACTCGCCTTCCTGAATTCCGGCGTGCGCATCATTTTGACCGATGCCCGCCATGCCGACGTCGTGCGCCATGAGCTGCATTATGATGGCGGGCTCGAGGAGTTCGTCAGATATCTCGACCGCGTCAAGAAGCCGCTGATCGACAAGCCGATTGCTATCAAGGCCGAGCGCGACGGTATCACCGTCGAAGTCGCCATGTGGTGGAACGACAGCTACCACGAGAACGTGCTGGCCTTCACCAACAACATTCCGCAGCGCGACGGCGGAACGCATCTTGCCGGTTTCCGCGGCGCGCTGACGCGCCAGATTACCGGCTATGGCGAATCCACGGGCCTCACCAAAAAGGAGAAGGTGGCGCTGATCGGCGACGATTGCCGCGAAGGACTGACGGCCGTGCTGTCGGTCAAGGTTCCCGACCCGAAATTCTCTTCGCAGACCAAGGACAAGCTGGTCTCATCCGAAGTCCGTCCGGTGGTGGAAGGGCTCGTCAACGAGGCGCTCGGCACCTGGCTCGAAGAGCACCCGACCGAGGGCAAGGTGGTCATCGAGAAGGTCATCCAGGCGGCAGCGGCGCGCGAAGCCGCGCGCAAGGCGCGCGACATCACCCGCAAGAGCTCGCTCGGCGTCACTTCGCTGCCCGGCAAGCTGGCCGACTGCCAGGAACGCGACCCGGCGAAGTCCGAAATCTTCATCGTCGAGGGCGACAGTGCCGGCGGCTCGGCCAAGGGCGGCCGTTCGCGCCAGAACCAGGCCATTCTTCCGCTGCGCGGCAAGATCCTCAACGTCGAGCGGGCCCGGTTCGACCGTATGCTCGGCTCAGACATGATCGGCACGCTGATCACCGCGCTCGGCACCTCGATCGGCAAGGACGAGTTCAACGCAGACAAATTGCGCTACCACAAGATCATCCTGATGACCGACGCCGACGTCGACGGCGCCCACATCCGCACCTTGCTGCTGACCTTCTTCTTCCGGCAGATGCCGGAGCTGATCGAGCGCGGGCATCTCTACATCGCCCAGCCGCCGCTCTACAAAGTGACGCGCGGCAAGAGCTCGCAATACATCAAGGACGAAAGCGCCTTCGAGGAATTCCTGATCGGCTCAGGGCTGGAAGAGGCGTCGCTTGCGCTCAGCACCGGCGAGGTGCGGGCCGGGCAGGACCTGCGCAGCGCCATCGACGATGCGCTGGCGGTGCGCCAGCTCATCAACGGGCTGCACACCCGCTATAACAGAGGCGTGGTTGAGCAGGCGGCGATCGCCGGCGCGCTCAGTCCGGACGTCTTCGTCGATCTCGGCCGGGCCAACGCTATGGCCGAGCGTGTCGCCCGGCGCCTCGACATCATCGCCGAGGACACCGAACGCGGCTGGACCGGCCGCATGTCGACCTCAAACGAAGGGGTCGGCGGCTATGTGTTCGAGCGCACTGTGCGCAGCGTCAAGGAGTTCGCGCATCTCGATCTGGCGCTGATCAATTCGGCCGACGCCCGCCAACTCGACCGCTATGCGCCGCGCCTCGCAGAAGTCTATGGCGAGCCGCCGGTGCTGCGCCGCAAGGATGTGTCCGAAACCATCTCGGGACCGCTGGCGCTGCTCAATGCCGTGTTTGCCACCGGCCGCAAGGGCCTGACCATGCAGCGCTACAAGGGCCTCGGCGAAATGAACGCCGAGCAGCTCTGGGAGACCACGCTCGACCCGAATGTGCGCTCGCTTTTACAAGTCAAGGTCAATGACGCCACCGATGCGGACAGTCTGTTCTCGCGGCTGATGGGCGACGAAGTCGAGCCCAGGCGCGAGTTCATCCAGGAAAACGCGCTATCGGTCGCCAACCTGGATATTTAAAGCCCAAGCAGCTGCTCAGCTTCGGACACTTAAGGTATTGGTAGGCCCAGGCCCACCAACGATCCCTGCTGCGTCGCAACAAAGGATCATGAGGGCCGGTCGGAACGGAAGAGCATCCAAGGCATTGTAATCGATCACAATCGCCGCAGGAGGCACTCATGGGACGTGGCATTTTGCTCTGGCTTCTCGGAGTCCCGATTCCGATCATTATTCTCATCATGCTTTTCGCACGTTAGGGGGCTGACATGCAGTCAACCCTAACGGCTGTCGACGTTTCCGCACCGACGGAATCCTCTTCTACCGCTGTCAGCTGGGGGCCAATCGTGGCCGGCGCCTTTGCTGCCTCGACGCTAACATTGATCCTGATGCTGCTCGGCTCCGGGCTCGGGCTGACGATGGTTTCGCCGTGGTCCGGCTTGAGCACCTCAGTCACAACTTTCGCGGCCTCCACGGCTGCGTGGCTGATCATCGTGCAGTGGCTGTCGTCGGCCGTAGGCGGTTATCTTGCCGGGCGCCTACGCACCAAATGGGTCGGCGTCCACACCGATGAGGTCTTTTTCCGCGATACCGCACACGGCTTCCTCGCCTGGGCGCTTGCAACGTTGCTTGTCGCCGGTGTGCTCGGCTCGGCGCTTTCCGCAGCTGTCGGAACCGGCGTCCACGCCGCTTCGACAGTCGCGTCGGGCGCGGCAATGGGCGCTTCGGCAGGTGCTACCGCAAACGCCGGAGGCGCCGCGACCGACAACGCAACGTCGTACTTCGTCGATGCGTTGTTCCGCCCGGCCGATGCGGCCAGGCTTGCTGCCGCCAACCCGGAGAGCGATGCGGCGGCGACGGCGCAGGCCTCGCGCATTTTGATCGCGAGCGCAGCAGCAGGGGAAGTGTCAGCCGACGACAAGACCTATCTGTCGCAGTTGGTAGCCGCCCGCACCGGGCTGTCGGAACCCGATGCCAGGGCCCGTGTCGATGCCGTGCTTGCCAGGGTCGAAGAGGCGAAGGTCCAAGGCCAGCAGGCTGCCGATACCGCCAGGAAAGCCGGTGCCACCTTCGCGCTGCTTGGCGCTCTGTCCCTGGTCGTCGGCGCTTTCATCGCAAGCGCCGCGGCAGCACTTGGGAGCAGGCAGCGCGACGACGAGGAGGCGGTCTTCCTGACCGACCGTTGATCGGTGCTTGAGGGTTCTATCGACGCCGAGACTTTCCCCGGCATCGACCGGTTGTTTTGACGACGTCATCGCCATGAACTGCGCGCTGAATTCGCACAAACGAGCGTGCCCTATCTTCCGGCAGAAGTCGTCGGTGCCGGCTGGCTTGGCTCCAGTTTGCGGCCGAGATCGACGGCGTCACGCAGCACGTCGATATGCGAGCGCGGCGGGGTGCCGGCGGCAGGCTGCTGGTCCTCCACACCGAATCCAGGATTTTTTTGCCCAGGTGCGGGTGGCACACCGTTACCGTTACCTGTCTTTGGCTCAACCTATTCAGGTTGGGCTGAGCGTCCCCCGATACGCCACGATCAGGCCGATCAACGGCATCGAAATTTCCACATCAAAGCAGAATTGCCCGTCCCGTTCCGTTTCGAAGCTCGAGCCTTTGGGAAGGAGGAAGCCGGGCATTGGAATACCCAGCAGCGACCATCGTCTCGGAACCAGGGTCAGACGATCGCCGTCCACCACCAGAGCCAACGCGAAGGACGCGATCCCAAACCGTTCCACCAGAAGATGCTGGTCCCTCCCAGTGCCGGCCGACTGAATCGAAGAAAACCACTTGCCGTCGAAATTACGGATCCAGTGTTCAGAGCGGTTCTCGGGCGAAAAGGTCACCGTGACCGGCACCCGTGGCGCAGCTTTCGGGAAGCCGACAAGCGCCGCCACGAACGCGGCCGCCGGGCGGCGACCGCGTCGTACCTCGGCGAAGCCCGTCCATTGGCGGGTGGCGGTGCTGCCATGCAGATCCTGAAGTCGCGGAGCAAGTGAGGAGAAAGCGGATCCGAGAATCCCGCAGTACAGGGGCGCAACGATCTCGTGTCCCCGAAACCCGGTGAATATCTTCCGGCTTTGGAACAGCGCCTCATAGTCGGCAAGCTCAAGGGCGCGGACCCCGGACCGTGCTCCGGCCTCCGGACGAATGCCCGTCAGCAATTTGCGGATGATCGCTTCGATGGCCATCGATGGAATGTATGGCCCGTCATCCCCTTCGGCCAAAAGATGCCAGCTCCGTTCGGCGTCCTGCCCATCCGTGGTGCCGTACGCGCTGACGAACATACCGCCGCGATGCTCGCCAAAACGCATTCGGTTGAGCACCGCGTAGAAGAGACGCGAGAAAGGTTCCAGCGACGAGAGCCTGAGCCTCGCGCGCGCCTTCGCCAGGAGGTTGAGTGTCCGGTGCAAGATTTCCGGGACTGGCCCGGCTCCCATCCAGATATCGGTCATTGAGGGATGCTCGGGCGGGATGACCTGCAAGTCCGGCACGTCCACCAGCGAGAAACGGATGTTCCGGAGCGGCAGCCGGCCCGGCACCGCGATGGTGAAGCGCATGCTTTCAGCCAGAGCGATGCCATGCGATTGCACCCCATGTCGTCGCAGCTTCACCGGGGCGCCGGCATAGCCCACCACCGCACGCATGACGTTGAGGCCGATTCCGGCATAGGGCGAAGGGGCGATGCCGCCTTTCACAGAGACGATGTCCATCGTCTTCGCCATCTCGCGCAGGACGGCGGCGGTCAGCACAGGAAAGCTGCTGATGCCCGATAGAATGAATATGCGTGCGTCCTTTGCTTGCGCGTCGAACTGAGGCACGCCGAACACAAAGTCGGCGGCGTCGGCAAAGTCGAGATAGTCGATGCCAGCGTCGATGCAGGCCGAAATCACACGATAGCGATTGGTTCCATAATCTTGGAACGGCCCGGAGGCGTCGACGACGAGATTGGGCCGTTGCGCGCGCAGGCCGGCCACAATTTCTGCGCGATCAAGCGCAAGCGGCCGAACCCGGGCCTGCCCTCTGTAGCGCGCGCAGAACGCCTCGGCGCGAGAGAAGTCGCGGCCGCAGATGATGAGTTCAATCTCCGCTATGTCGGATAGAAGCTCCGCCAGGCGCCCGCCGAAAACGCCGTATCCGCCCAGGATCAGGATTCTCATGCGTGCTTTCAAACGTTTCCGCTTTTCAGCGACAGAACCGTCGCAATTTTCGGTTTGCGGTAGGGCAATTTTCGAAAGCCGCTTGACATTGATCGCACCAACTTATCGAGGTTATTGAGAACTCTTTCGGTTTTTTGTGAGACTGCGCACCGGATATTTGGGGTATTGGCATGCTCCGGCGCGCCAATCCGCTTTATGCTTCGGGTCGTTCCAGTTTTCGGCCGAGATCGACGGCGTCACGCAGCACGCCGATATGCGAGCGCGGCGGGGTGCCGGCGGCTGCCGCGACCTCGACGCCGGTCGCCTCCAGCGACCAGTAGAGCCTGTGGGTGAAGATGCGGCCAAGCGAACTGCGCAGTTCGACCTGAATGTTCTCCACGCCGGGGCCGAAATTATCCGCCATCGATCCTGAGATCGGGTCGCCGGTCAGCCAGCCATTGCCCCTGTCGAAGATATTGGTCCAGCGCGTCGCGGCAAACACCGCACCGTGATGCACCGCCCGCTGCGGCTTGCCAGAACGGCTGCGCCCTTCCTGATAGAGGACGGTTCCACCGGCCGCCGTCTCGGCGATCGGCGGACATGCCGAGAACAGCCGCTCAGCGATGCCGCGCCTGAATTCGGCGAGATTGTAGGTCACCAGAAATTCGCTGTGGGTCAGCGGACTGCCGAGCGTGACGAAATCGCTGATCTTCCAAGGCAATGGATGATCGGCGTCGCCGGCGCGGAGGTGGCGGTAGAGCTCCCATTGGGCGCGCCGGAATCCGGAAAAATCATCCAATTTGTCTGGCCACGCAGAACCATCTGACTTGAGCGTAGCCTTGTCGACGGCGCGGATCGCTTTCAGTCTCGCCTTGTCGCGGGCGGCTTCCAGCTTTCGTGGCCTGAAATCGGCCCACAATATCTGCAGCAGATCATAGGCGATGATCGATCCCAGGCTGTGCGAGACCAGCACGATCCGGTCGTAGCCATCGTCCGTCATGAGGCGCCTCAACAGCGTCAGGCCACGGTCGCGGACAAGCGCGCGCTTCTCGACCGTTGCCGCTTCAGCCCGCACATAGGCGGCCACATCACCGAAATAAGGAAGACCGAACCGGTCCACCGACCAGACGACGAACGAGGCCAGGACCGTGACGAGCATGCCCGTGGTCCAGGAAATATGCCCTTGCAAGGCCGACGTCGCGAGCACGAACGCCGCGCCCAAGACTGTTATGACGGCCAGAAGCGTAACGACGTAGAGCCCGCGGGCGTCGCGCGGAATCTCGGCGGGCTTGCGCCAGAGCAGATTCGTCACCCAGGCGGCAAGCCGGCCCCGCGTCGTGCCTTGCGTGATGTCGGCCCAGTAAAGCTCGTAGAAATCAGTGCGGCGGCCATCGACATCATAAGGGGTGGTGATCCGGCGAAGTTCGTGCGAGTTCGTCCGGCTGTCAGGCGTGATCCAGCTCCGGTTGATCTTCGAGCCGGCGGGACCGCCCGGATCGGCGACTTGGGCATAAAACGGCGCGCGGGCGGGGTCATGACTCCAAACAGCCTGAACAAATTCCCTCAGCGTGCCCATCGGTCGCTGTTCGCCCATGCCATGCACGATGACCACGGCCTGGCTGAGCTTGCGCGGCGCCTTTCCGGGGGCCGGCAAGTTGGCCTTCGCGGGCGAGCCGGACTTGGTCGGCGAAGCGACAGGCTGGGGGCCAGACACCGGTGCCTCCGTTGGTGACAAATCCGTCCATCGGAACAGAACTTGCCCATCGTAGTGCTGAATCCGAAGCAAGTGCAAAAAGCGTCGCAGATATCTGTCGCAAATCGCCGACTTTTGCGGAGGGTTTTGCGACAGAAATTTGTTGAAGAGTTCAACGCTGGCGATTTTGTCGCGAAACTTAGGACTGTGACTTCCGGCGCCGTTTGTCGCGCCGCCATGAAGCATCGGCAAGCCGCCGTTGCCGACAGCCGCCTGATCCGCTACTCCGTCCTCCCGGGCAGCACGTCGTTCAATCCCGCAAGTCAGGCATAGCGCCTGCTTCACAGCCAGTACGAAAGAGAACACATATGCCTCATAACCCCACCGCAGCCAGCCACGCGGCTTCAAGCGCGCCGCGCATCCGCGACTGGTCGCTGTCCTGGCAGATCGGGGCGGTCGTCCTGGGAACCGTATTTCTGGCGCTGGCGTCTTACATCGAAGTGCCTATGGTTCCGGTGCCCGTGACCATGCAGACCTTTGCGGTCACCCTGATCGGTGCGGTCTACGGCTGGAGACTCGGCGCGGCCACGATCGTTGCATGGTTGGTCGAAGGCGCGATCGGGTTGCCGGTTCTATCTGGCGGCGCTGCCGGTGCGCATTACTTTGTCGGCCCGACCGCCGGATACCTCTTCGCCTTCCCCGTGGTCGGCGCGCTCACGGGATGGCTGGCGGAGCGCGGCTGGAACGGCAACCGCCCATGGCTGGCGTTCGTCTCCATGCTCCTGGGCAACGCGCTTTGCCTCGTGCTGGGCGCGGCATGGCTTTCCGTCGCCATTGGCATCGAACAGGCAATTGTCCACGGCGTCGCGCCGTTCCTGATCGGCGGGGCGCTCAAGTCGGCATTGGCCGCGGTGACGCTCAAGCTCATGACCCGCGCGCAAAAATGACCGTCCGGCTGCGGCCGCACCATCTCCATTGCCTGCTGACTTACGCAGGCAAGGGTTACAGCGCTGCGTTCGTCGCCAATTTCGACGCGATCGCGGCTCGGCTCTCCGCAGGCGAACACATCCTGATCGTCTCCGGGCCTGACGATATTTGCGCGCCCCTGCTCGGTGAGGCGGAGCCGCACTGCCTTCGCGACAGCGTGACGGAGCGCGACCGTCAGGCGGCGGCCAGTGTTGGTACGCTTCTGGGGTACTCGATTGCCGAGGACATGGAACTTCAGCTCCATCCCTCGCTTCTGCGAAGTATGCGCGATGCGTTCTCTTCGGGCCGCACCCGGGGTGCTTGCGGCGGGTGCGAGTGGTTTGACCTTTGCAGTTCAATCGCCGCTTCAGACTATGGAACGGTGGCACTCCGGTGAAAGGCAACGTTCGCAGTGGGACGATTGTCGGGGTCGCCAACCCGGATCAGTGATCCATGGCCTTGACGATCTCTTCGGTCATCTTCTTGGCGTCGCCGAGCAGCATCATGGTGCCGTCCTTGTAGAACAGCGTGTTGTCAATGCCGGCATAGCCGGAGCCGAGCGAGCGCTTGACGAACAGACAGGTGCGAGCCTTGTCGACATCGAGGATCGGCATGCCGTAGATCGGCGACGATTTGTCGTCGCGGGCGGACGGGTTGGTGACGTCGTTGGCGCCGATGACATAGGCGACGTCGGCCTGCGCGAATTCGGAGTTGATGTCCTCGAGCTCGAACACTTCGTCGTAAGGCACGTTGGCTTCGGCCAGAAGCACGTTCATGTGGCCGGGCATGCGGCCGGCGACCGGATGAATGGCGTATTTCACGTCGACGCCATTGGCCTTGAGCTTGTCGGCCATCTCGCGCAGCGCGTGCTGCGCTTGGGCGACCGCCATGCCGTAACCAGGCACGATGACGACCTTCTGCGCGTTCATCATCAGATAGGCGGCATCATCGGCCGAACCCTGCTTGACCGTGCGCTCGATGCCGTCGTCGGCAGTGGCGGACGTCTCGCCGCCGAAGCCGCCGAGGATGACCGAGATGAACGACCGGTTCATGCCCTTGCACATGATGTAGGACAGGATCGCGCCGGACGAGCCGACCAGCGCGCCGGTGATGATCAGCGCCAGATTGCCGAGCGTGAAGCCGAGTGCCGCAGCCGCCCAGCCTGAATAGGAATTCAGCATCGAGACTACCACCGGCATGTCGGCGCCGCCGATCGGGATGATGAGCAGGACGCCAAGGACAAGCGATGCCGCCACGATCAGCCAGAACACCAGCTTGGACTCGGTGGTGACCAGCAGCACGATCAGCACGACCAGCCCGATGCCGAGGGCGGCGTTGATGAAATGGCGGCCGCCGATCATGATCGGCTTGCCCGACATGCGGCCGTCGAGCTTGAGGAAGGCGATGACCGAGCCGGTGAAGGTGATGGCGCCGATGGCGACGCCGAGGCTCATCTCGATCAGCGCCTGGGCGTGGATGTCGGCGACCGTGCCGATGTCAAAACTTTCCGGCGCATAGACGGCGGCAGCCGCCACCATGACGGCGGCAAGGCCAACCAGCGAATGGAAGGCGGCGACCAGCTGCGGCATCGAGGTCATGGCGATGCGCCGTGCGGTGACCGCGCCGACCGAGCCGCCGATCAAAAGACCGAGCACGATGAGGCCGAAGCCTCCCGCCGAAGGGGTCGCCAGCGCCAGCGTGGTGGCAATGGCGATGCCCATGCCGATCATGCCGTACATGTTGCCCTGGCGGCTGGTGGTCGGGTGCGACAGGCCGCGCAATGCCAGGATGAACAGGATGCCGGAGACCAGATAGAGGAAGGAGGCGAAGTTGGCGTTCATGGCGCTCTACTTGTCCTTCTTCTTGTACATCGCCAGCATGCGCTGGGTGACGAGAAAGCCGCCGAAGATATTGACCGAGACCAGCATCAGCGCAACGAAACCGAAGCCGGTGGCGATGCCGGACGCCGAGATGCCGACGGCAAGCAGCGCGCCGACGACGATGACCGAGGAAATGGCGTTGGTGACGGCCATCAGCGGCGTGTGCAGCGCCGGCGTGACCGACCAGACGACGTAATAGCCGACAAAGATCGCCAGCACGAAAATGGCGAAGCGGAAGACGAACGGATCGATCGCCCCGCCGGACAGCGCGTGCGCGGCGTCGCCCGCCGCATCGGTGCCGCCTGGAGCTGTGGCCAGATCCTGCACAGCGAGCCGGACGGCGGCGGTAGCCTGGTCGAGCTGGTCGAGGGCTTTCTGCAAGGTCTGGTCCATCACGCGATCCCTTTCGACTTATTAGCGGGCGATTTGGGTGCGGCAGCTTTCCTGGATGCGGCAGCTTTCTTTGGCAGGGCTGGATTTTTTGCAGCGGCGGGCTTCGCAGGCTCGGCCGAGGCGATCATCACCGCCGGCTTGCCGGCGAAGGCCGGATGCACGACCTGGCCGCCATCGGTCAGCATCGTCGCCTTGGCCAATTCGTCGTCGCGGTTGATGGCAAGCGTCTTGGTGGTCTTGTCGACCAGCGTCTCGAGGAACGCAAACAGGTTCCTGGCATAGAGCAGCGAGGCGGAGGCAGCGACGCGGCCCGGCACATTGAGATGGCCGACGATTTTCACGCCGTTGGCCGTGGTCACCACCTGCCCGGGCACGGCGCCCTCGACATTGCCGCCGCGCTCGACCGCCAGGTCGACGATCACCGAGCCCGGCTTCATCGAGGCGACCATCGCGGCCGAAACCAGCTTCGGCGCCGGACGGCCCGGGATCAGCGCCGTGGTGATGACGATGTCTTGCTTGGCGATGTGCTCGGCAGTCAGCGCGGCCTGCTTGGCCTGGTATTCCCTGGACATTTCCTTGGCGTAGCCGCCAGCCGTCTCGGCCGCCTTGAACTCCTCATCCTCGACCGCCAGGAACTTTGCCCCCAGCGAGGCGACCTGTTCCTTGGCGGCGGGACGCACGTCGGTGGCGGTGACCACGGCACCGAGACGACGCGCAGTAGCGATCGCCTGCAGGCCGGCGACGCCGACGCCCATGACGAAAGCTTTCGCCGCCGGCACCGTGCCCGCCGCCGTCATCATCATCGGCAGCGCCCGGTCATATTCGGCAGCCGCGTCGATCACCGCCTGATAGCCGGCGAGGTTGGCCTGGCTGGACAGGACATCCATCGATTGGGCGCGCGTGATGCGCGGCATGAACTCCATCGAGAAGGCGGTGACGCCGGCCCTTGCCAGAGCATCGACGGCAGCATCGTTGCCATAGGGATCGATGATGGCGATGACGGCACTGCCCGGGCGATAGGCCTTCAGCTCCGCCTCATCAGGCCGGCGCACCTTCAGCACCACATCGGCCTTGGCGACATCGCCGGCCTTACCGATCGCAGCGCCGGCCTTGGCGAACTCCTCGTCGGGAATGCGCGATGCCGTGCCGGCGCCGCTTTCGACGATTACGTCAAACCCCAGCCCCGCCAGCCGCTTCACCGTGTCGGGCGAGGCAGCAACGCGCGGCTCGTTCGCATCGAGCTCACGAGGGATGAAAACCGTCTGTCCCACCGCATGATCCTTTCGGCTGGAACCTGTCTGCGCAGGACGCCGACCGAACTTCCGGCGATGTCGCGGGCAAGGGGGTTTTGAAGAATTTACCGGAGAATGAAAGCGCCGACGGCGAGGATCAGAACGAACAGGACAAAGCCCGAGAAGAAGCCGCCCGCAAAGAAGCCGAAAGCCATTGCCAGAAGCACGGCGGCGCAAAACAGCGACCCGTATTTGGCGAGCATGATAAAGCCGGCATAGGTGCGGTCGTGCTCGGCATAGTCCATCTTCGCGCCTAGTTCGACAGGACCGGTCGGCGAGTGATCAGCCATAGGAATACCCCTTCGAAGACATCTTTCAGGCACATAGCGAAAAGCCAGGCCGAGGGCAATGGCGCTATTGCCGCATCGCTGGAGACAACAGCCTCAAAAGAAAATTGGAGCCGCCAGATGCAGGATGTCGTTTCGGAGGCGCTCGCGGCTGCCGCCCTCGCGCTTGCTTTCCAGCTAACGCGCCGCGCCTGCCGACATTTTCAGCCGGCGAGTTGCGGAAACAGCCCAAGCAGGCCGACGACGATCAGGTAGAGCGCGACGATGTAGTTGAGGAGTCGCGGCATCACCAGGATCAGCACGCCGGCAATCAGCGAGATCAACGGAGTGAGCGCGAGCGTGGGAATGGTCATGTCGGGTTCCTTTCGGTAGAATTTCCGCCGAAGCGATGCAGATTGACATCGTCCGCGCACCACCGGCGCGCCTCCCAGAACGCCGAAGCGGCCTGAAAGCTCCAGCCGCGCTCCCAATTTGCCAATTGTCAGGCGGCTTCGCGGTAGTATTTGGCGGTCGGCAGAATGGTCAGCGGCGCGAGTTCACCGGCACTGGGTGTCTCAAACAGCATGCGCTGCTCCATCGGCGTCGACCGAAAGAATGGGAAACGCTGGAGTACCCGCTCCAAATTGATCTCGTAGTTCGCGTCATAGAGCACCACGGGAACGGTGAATGGAGGATAGTCTCTCGGTTGCCCCACTTGCACGGCACCGAAAGTCCGCTGGTAGAAAGCCGTGTGTTCCTTGCGGATCACGCCGAGACAGGCCGTCACCTGGAAGTGGACGCTGGCAATTAGTGCTAGCCGCAACGTAACGTAAGGCAGGGCACGATGCATCGATATGAAGTCCGGGTCGGCTGCCAAGAGCGTCGGATTGACGAAGGATTCGCCGCGAAGCAGCCGCGGATGAAGCAGATCGCCAAATCTGGTCATTGCGGGCGCGTAAGGTTCGCTCGGTGTCAGATGATGAAGACGGAGCGTACACACGAGGGAATTGTCGACGAAGACACCAAAGCGATAACAGTTCGGCGTGTCGTCGAGCACATCCATCATCATCTGGTCGCTGGATTCAGGCAGAAAGCCGTTCAGCCGGTAAGCCTTGTAGCGAAGCCGGTAAATCGCCTCCATGTCTTCACCGCTTTCGCAGCGCCTGTATTCCACGCGCTCAAGAAGGGTCGAAACATTGCGCGAGAAGGAAGACATCCCGCTGAGGTCGGTCGGTCGGTCATCCACATGAACAACCCCATCGGATACCGCCACAATACAATTCCCTTCTGCCATCTTCCCTGAAAACCTATCGTGTGCGGTCGTGGCATAAAAGATGGAAATCCAATCGAAGTCGTTTACCTAATATTAACCTTAACTTGCCGCCGCGGCACGTCTGGTCAAGTTGGTCGAAAATGAAGCGCGGAAATCAGCTAAGCGCACGTTTGCCCGCCGGCTTTTTATCGATGGCGAATGGCCAGACCGTGGTAGCCATCGTTCCGATGCCGGACGCTGTCAGCGCTGAACCAAACAAAAAGCCCTGGACCATATCCGGTTTGATAGAATGCGTCAGAATGTTGAGCTGCTCGTATGTCTCAACGCCCTCGATAGTCACGTTGAGACCGAGAACTCTGATGAGTTCGACCACGCCCTTCAACAGCGCGAGCGAACTCGGGTTGTGGGTGACGTCCATCAGGAACGAGCGGTCAATCTTGACCTTGTCGAGCGGCAGCTTGTGGAGATAGCTCAAGCTCGAATAGCCCGTACCGAAGTCGTCTAGCGCAATGCGCACGCCAAGCCGTTTCAACTCCTCGATATACTGACGCGTCAGCGATTTGTCGTCGAGAAGCGCGGTCTCGGTGACCTCGATTTCCAAGCGGCCAGCGGCGAGGCCGGAGTTGGCGAGCGCATCACGGACTTTCTGGACGATGCCACTGCTGCGGAAATCCTTGGCCGAAAGGTTGACCGAGACGCTGATCGGGTCGGGCCATTTGACGCATTCGGCACATGCCGCCTGCAGGACAAATGTGCTGATCTCGGAAATGATGCCCATTTCTTCGGCCAGCGGAATGAAGATGCTGGGCGAGATCGGTCCGAGATCGGGGTGATCCCAACGACACAGCGCCTCGCAACTGGCGATCCGCATCGTGCTCATCGCGACGATCGGCTGATAGACCACCCGCAGCGCCTTGCTTTCCACTGCGGTGCGCAGATCCGCCTTCATCAACTGACGATCGCGAAATGCGGCATCCATCGAGGCCTGGAACAACCGCCAAGTGTTCTTGCCGAGTTCCTTGGCCTTGTAGAGCGCGAGATCCGCCTTGACGATCATGGCGTCGACATCGGTGTCCCTGACCCGCGAAAGCACCGCGCCACCGCTGGCCTGGATGCGCAGCCCATGGCCGGCGACGTCGACCTCGCCCTGCAGTTCATCGAAAATCCCGTCGATTTGGCTGGTCAGGTGGCTCTCATCCTCAACGCGATCGAAAAAGATCATGAACTCGTCGCCGCCGAAACGGCTGACGGTGACGCCTGGTCCGGCGATGGCTGCCAGCCGCTCCGCGACGGCGTAGATCAATCCGTCGCCGACCGGGTGGCCAAGCGTGTCGTTGACGTTCTTGAAGTCGTCGAGGTCGAGCACGGCGAGCCCGCAGAGACGCTCGAGATCGCCGGATGCCATCGCCTCTCCGATCAACTCCTGGAAATAGGCGCGGTTGGGCAGGCCGGTGAGGCTGTCGTAGCGCGCCATGAAGCGGATCTTGCTTTCTGCCTCGACGCGGGCCGTCACATCCTCGAATGTGATGACGCCCAGTTGCTGGCTGCCCTCACGCGCCGAGAACTCATAGTGCTGCCCATTCGCGAGCGAGACGAGAACCTTGCGGTCGCGGCCCTCGTGCAGGGCGCGCGTGAGCTGGGCCTCGATGTAGCGGCAGTCCTTCGGCGCCAGCATGCCGCCGGCAACGCCGCGCATCAGCAGGCCGTGGATCGATCGCCCGAGCAGCGCGTCCGGCGACTTGAGCGACATCAGATGCGCGGCTTCGGCATTGGCCACCACCACCCGGCCATCAGGGCCGAGCATGACAAGCCCGTGCGACATGGTGTTCAGCGCCCGATTGAAGCGCTGGGCGAGGCGGTTCGCCTTCTTCTCTTCGCTGATTGCTGTAAATAGCACCTTTCGCACAAGATGCGCCATCTTGTTGATGGTGAACATGAAGGGGATGACGAAGAGGCCCAAAATGACATTGTACACGTCGCCCTTCAGCATCAGGCCGACCGCAATCGGCGCGACCACGGACACGGACAGGATGGCGACCATCTTTCGGGAGCCGAAATTGCGGCCGGCGATGGTGATGGTGCTTGCCAACACCAGCGACACCGCTGCAATCTCGCCAAACAGGTCCGGAACCACGTAGAGGCATACGAACGCGAAAAGTCCGACCGCGGACCCATGAATCGTCCCGGCAACAATGTAGTAGCGTTCCCAGGCAAGCGCGGATTCGTAGGTGACGATCGTGTCGGGACTGACCCTCCGGATCGCAAGATAACGGCCGATGCTAGCGGCAACCATCAGGATGGCGAGAGCGAGATAGATTGCCGCAGACGTTTTCCAATACACGAGCAGGGCCATAGCGCCTTGCGTGAAGGCGCCAACGAGCAAGATGCCCGCGTCGCGAAACAGCGAGCGAACGAATCCAACGTATACGTCCTCGGATATGTCGTCGGGTCGATCTATGTTCATGACCTTGCGGTGTCGCGCGAACCGCAGTCATGTCACAACCGCATTAAGAAAGGTTTAGAGGGGCCATCTCGGGGCCTGCGTCAAGCCTGTTGAGCTTCTTCAGATAAGGCATTCACTCGGCGGCCTGGAGTTCCGGCCGAGCCGCTGTCTTCGCTAGGCGATCGAGCAGCCTCAGGCGCTCGCCGGCGGCCTTTTCGGCGCTGGCCCGCCTGACGTGACCATAGCCGCGAATGAGCGCCGGCACCGAGGCAAGCGCTGCCGCGGCCTCGACCTTGCCTGGCGCCAGCGCGCCGGCGACAAGCTCCAGGTCGGCCTCGTACTGCGCAAGAAGCTGCCGTTCCATACGCCTTTCGGAGCTGTAGCCGAACACATCAAAGACCGTGCCGCGCAAGCCTTTCATCGCTGCCAGCAGGCGGAACCCCTTCATCATCCAGGGACCGAAGCTCGACTTCCTCGGCTTGCCGTCCTTGCCGCGCCTGGCCATGATCGGCGGCGCGAGATGGAATTCGAGTTTGTCGTAGCTCTGGAACTGCTTGCCCAGTTCAGCGGCAAAGGAGCCATCGGTGTAGAGCCTTGCCACCTCGTATTCGTCCTTGATCGCCATCAGCTTGAACAGGTTCCTCGCGGCGGCTTCGGTCACATCAGTCGAACCGGGCGCCACGCTGGCTTCGGCCTTGCGCAGCGTAGCCACTCTGTCGGCATAGCGCTTGCCATAAGCGGCGTTCTGATAGGCGGTGAGGAAGGCGACGCGGCGGGCGATGACGTCATCGAGCGTTTCGGCGACAGCGGTGTTCTGTGCAGCCGTGCCCGGCTGGACGACGAGGGCACGCACGAAATCCGGCTGGTGGGAGGCGCGGCGGCCCCAGCGGAAGGCTGAGACGTTCATCGCCACCGACTGGCCGTTGAGCTCGATCGCCTTTTCGACTGCCTCGGCAGACAGCGGCAAGCCGCCATGCTGAAAGGCGAAGCCGAGCATGAACATGTTGGCGCCGAGCGAGCTGCCGAACAGCGCGGTGGCGGTGCGGGTGGCATCGAAAAAATGCGCCTTGTCGTCGCCGGCGGCAGTGCGGATCGCCTTTTTCAGCCGCTCAACCGGCAGCGAGAAATCGGCCGACCGGGTAAACTCGCCGGGCATGATCTCCGCGGTGTTGGCGAGGAAGATCGTGTGGCCTTCGCGCACCGCGGCGAGCACCTTTTGGGCGCCCGACACGACGAGGTCGCAGCCAAGCACAAGGTCTGCCTTGCCGGCCGAAACGCGGATGGCATGGATATCGCCCGGGCTGCGCGCGATGCGGACGTGGGTGAACACCGAGCCGCCCTTCTGGGCAAGGCCGGCCATGTCGATCATGCCGCAGCCTTTGTCTTCGAGATGAGCCGCCATGCCAAGCACCGCGCCGATGGTGACAACGCCGCTGCCGCCGACGCCGTCGATGATCGCCGCCCAGCCTTGGTCACCGAGCGGGAATTCCGCGGGCGCGGGAACGCCGTCGAGCGGATCGGTGGTGCCGGCCATACCCTCGGCCTTCCTGATCTTGGCGCCATGCACGGTGACGAAGGACGGACAGAAGCCGTTGATGCAGGAGAAATCCTTGTTGCAGCTCGACTGATCGATCTTGCGCTTGCGGCCGAATTCGGTCTCGACCGGCTGGATCGACACACAATTCGACTGCACCCCACAATCGCCGCAGCCTTCGCAGACCAGTTCGTTGATGAAGACGCGCTTGTCGGGATCGGGGAAGGTGCCGCGCTTGCGGCGGCGGCGCTTTTCGGCGGCGCAGGTCTGGTCGTAGATCAGCACGGATGTGCCTCTGACCGCGCGCAATTCGCGCTGCACGAGGTCGAGGTCGTCGCGGTGATGGATGGTGGCGCCGGCGGGGAATTCGACCTTGCCGGTATATTTGGCCGGCTCGTCGGTGACGATGGCGATCCGCCCGACGCCCTCGGCCCGCACCTGCCTGGCAATCATGTCCACGGTCAGGCCGCCCTCGTGCGGCTGGCCGCCGGTCATGGCGACGGCGTCGTTGTAGAGGATCTTGTAGGTGATGTTGGCGTCGGTCGACAGCGCGAAGCGGATCGCCAGCGCGCCGGAGTGGTTGTAGGTGCCGTCGCCGAGATTCTGGAAGATGTGGTCGCGCTTCGAGAACGGCGCCTGGCCGACCCATTGCGCGCCCTCACCGCCCATGGCGGTGAAACCTACGGTGTTGCGATCCATCCACAGCGCCATGAAATGGCAGCCGATGCCAGCGGCTGCGAGCGAGCCGTCGGGCACCTTGGTCGAGGAATTGTGCGGACAGCCGGAGCAGAAGAAGGGCGTGCGCGAGGCAATGTCTGTTGTCTCGGCGAGCATCGCCTGGAACTGGCGAAGTTTCGCCACCCGCGCGGCGATCTCGTCCGACGGACCGATCGTCCGCAAGATTCTATCGCCGAGCGCGATGGCGATGTCGTTGGGATCGAGCGCGCCCTTGGCCGGGAACAGCCCGTCGCCGCGCTCGTCCTTCTTGCCGACGATGATCGGCTGCATGGCAGTGCCGTAAAGGTTCTCGCGCAGTTGCACCTCGATCAGCGAGCGTTTCTCCTCGACGACGACGATGGTGTCGAGGCCGCGAGCGAAGTCGGTGATGTGCTGCAGGTCGAGCGGCCACGGGCAGCCAACCTTGAACAGCCTGATGCCGATGCGGTTGGCGGCGGCTTCGTCGATGCCGATGTCTTCCAGCGCCTGGCGAACGTCAAGATAGCTCTTGCCGACGGTGATGATGCCAAGCTTCGGGCCACTGCCGCCGGAATAGACGATCCGATTCAGCCCGTTGGCGTGGATAAAGGCCGAAGCGGCGGCGCGTTTGTATTCATGCAGTCGCTCCTCCTGGCCGAGCATATCGATCTCGTTGCGGATGTTGAGGCCGCCGGGCGGCATCTCGAAGTCCGGGACGACGATATCAAGCCGTTCGAGCGCGGCCTCGACCGAAGCCGTCGATTCGATGTTGTCCTTGACGCATTTGATCGCCGCCCAGGTGCCGGCGAAGCGCGACATGGCAATGCCATAGAGCCCATAGTCGATGATCTCCTGGACCCCGGCCGGATTGAGGATCGGCACCATGGTGTCGACAAACAGGAACTCGGTCGCGTGCGCGTTGGTCGAGGATTCGGCCATGTGGTCGTCGCCCATCAGGGCGAGCACGCCGCCATGTCTTGACGAGCCGGCGAGATTGGCATGGCGGAAGACGTCGCCGGAGCGGTCGACGCCCGGTCCCTTGCCGTACCAGACCGAAAAGACGCCGTCATGCGTGCCATCGCCCAGCAATTCGGCCTGCTGCGATCCCCAGCAGGCGGTGGCCGCGAGTTCCTCGTTGAGGCCGGGCTGGAAGACGATGTCCGACTGGGCGAGCTGCTTCCTGGCCTTCCAAAGCTGCATGTCGAGGCCGCCGAGCGGCGAGCCGCGATAGCCGGAGACGAAGCCAGCGGTGTTCAGGCCAGCCTGGCGGTCGCGCTCGCGCTGCATCAAAAGCATGCGGATGACCGCCTGCGCGCCGGAAAGGAAGATGCGCTCCTTTCGCAGGTCGAACTTGTCGTCGAGCGCGACATCATGCAGCGTCATCAGGCATTTCCTCTGCGGAGGCCGCAGTTCGAGCGCAGCCAACGTCGGAGTTGGAGGCTGCAGTGTTTCTCCCCTTGCCGGGCAGGTCAAACAAAATCGAAGATGCCAGGCGAGGCGCAACAAACGATCCGGTCCACACCCGATTCTGTAAGAAACGTGCACCAATTGGCCCGTCAGCGCCAAGAATATTCCGGCCGCGACCGATACCGGCGATGTCGCGTCAGCCGGCCTTCGAACAGTCGGGCTTGGGCGCGCCCGGCAGCTTGCCGTCCGGATGGCCGGCAAGCTCCGGATTGGGCGTATAGAGCTGATCGATGACCAGCGGCCGGTCGGGCAGGACCGATTGGTCCTGCGTCGACATCAGCGTGGTGTCGATCTTCTGGAGGATTGCACCGTTGGCATCCTTGATGCTGATCGAAATCGCATAGGGCTTGTTCTTGACGATGCAGGAAAGCGCCGGGCTCTCCAGCGACACCTTGCCGAGCTTCGGCCAGACTTTCTGTTCGACGATCAGCGGCTCACCGCCTGCTGGATTCTGGAAGCTGGCGACCGCCACCTGTCCTTCTCCCATCGGCTGCAGCGGTTTCAGCGTGACGACAAAGGTTGCCCTTGCGAGGCGATAATTGAAGACGACCAGCCTGCCGGAAATCTCGAACAATCTGCCTTCGCCGTCCTTGCCGGTATCGCGGCAGGCGCCGAGCGTTGCCGCGGCCACGAGCATGGCGCCGACAACGATCAGGCGCAAGATTTTCCTAGACATTGGCGGTCCCTTCGGCTGCCGTTCGGCGGCGATAGTGGCGACTTGCCTTCTGGCGGTTGCCGCACACCGCCATGTCGCACCAACGACGGCTGGAATTGCGGCTTCGGTCGAGAAACAACCAGCTGCAATTGGGGCAGATCCTCAGCCTTGCGACGGTGTCAGCCTGCAGCAGCGACAGTGCGGAAACCGCCAGTGCCGCCTCGAAGGCGATGGGCGTCGCCGGCTCGCCGAACGGCCGTCCCGGCGCACCGATCTCGGTGCGGCCGTCCGCGAGACCGTCGGCGCAGGCCTTCAGGAAGCCAGGCAGATCGCCTGTGGTGACCGCGCCCTTCGACACCGCACGACGAAACAGCCGGTCGGTCGTCTCGCGGATCGCCAGCACGACCGGCGCGATCTTGTCCGGGAACGGCGCTTCGAGCCGCCTGCCGCCAAGCTCGGCGGCGCGAAAGACGCTTGCCGTGTCGGCGAAACGGGCGATCTCCGCCGGATCTTTGAACCGGTCGAAGGTTTTCCGGGGATCGCCGCGCAGCACGACGGTGTTCGCCGTGTCGAGCGCAAGAAGGCCGCCGGTGAAGCGGTGCGGGGTCCAGGAAACCGTCATGGGCGCCATTTTTAACCGATAAGCCGCATTTGACAAGTTAGATTACCGATGCAAATCTGCTCCGCACGGACGCGGTTCTCCGCGATCCAAGGACATTGGCATGCTCTATTTGTTCCAGCAGGTGCTGAACGGGCTGCATTCCGGCGCGCTCTATGCCCTGCTCGCCTTCGGCTATGTGCTGACCAACGGCATCCTGCACCGGACGAACCTCGCCTATGGGGCGCTGTTCGCCTTTTGCGGACAGACGATGATCCTCACCGCGGCCTTCGGCTATCGGGCCCTGTGGCTGACCCTGTTCGCGGCCGTCGCGCTCGGTATTGTCGCGGCGTTCCTGTATGCGGGGCTGATCAGCCATGTCCTGTCGCGCAGCATCTTCGAGCCGCTGGCCGACCGCACGCCCAATGCAATCGTGGTGACGACGCTGGGCATATTGCTGCTGCTGTCGGAGGCAAGCCGCATCGCCGCTGACACGCATGATCTGTGGCTGCCGCCAATGCTGGCCCAGCCTATCATTTTTGCGAACGGGGCCAACTTCAATGCCACCCTGACGCTTATCCAATTGCTCGACTGCGGGATCGTCGTGGCAACCATTGTGCTCGCCTCCTGGGCGTTCGCCCGCTCGAGTTTCGGCCGGCGCTGGCGCGCCGTGTCCGACGACCCCAAAGCCGCCGCCATGTGCGGCGTCGACGTGCGCGCGGTGTTTCGGCACGCGGTGCTCGCCGGCGGCCTTTGCGCGGCGCTGGCCGGTGTCCTCGCCGGCCTCTACTATGGCAACATCAGCTTCGGCTCCGGCCTGGTCTACGGGCTGAAAATCCTGTTCGTGACGGCGGTGGGCGGCTATCTCTCGCCGTTGCGGGCAGCACTTGGCGCTGCCGCTTTCGGCATGGCCGAATCGCTGTGGGCCGGCTACTTCCCGGTCGAGTGGCGCGACGCCTGGATGTATCTGTTCCTCGTCGCCATGCTGGTGCTGGTCGGCGCCGGGCGAGACCAAAGCAAGATCGTCTGACTGCGCCAACCTGGGTAGCGCTGGCCGCAGACGCCACTTTGATTTTTGCGCATGATCCCTCCCGCGGCTGTTTCGCCCCTTCCCCATGCCACAAGATTGTTTTACTCGGTCTGCCCTGTGTTGACCCGCCGGTCCACGCACGGCATACCGTTGGGCCACATCAAAGCGGCGGAAAACAAGCGGGAATCGGCGCGTCGCTAATACTTTGAGTCACGCATCGTGCTTTCCGAAAATCGACACCGATTTTCGGGCCGAAGCGTAAGGGAGGAATGTATGGCAAGGCTTCTCACTCTATCCAGAACGATTGACCGTGTGAACGAGTTCATCGGCAAATGGGTGTCGTGGCTGATCCTGCTGGCAATCCTGGTCAGTGCCGCCAATGCAGTCATCCGAAAGACGTTCGACATGTCGTCGAACGCGTGGCTGGAATTGCAGTGGTATTTGTTCGGCGCCGCCTTCATGCTGGCCGCTGCCTACACACTCAAGCAGAACGACCATATCCGCATTGACATCGTCTACGGCATGTTCTCGCGCCGCGTGCAGCACTGGATCGACCTTTTCGGCCATCTCTTCTTCCTGATGCCGTTCGTGACGCTGATGGTGATCTATTTCGTCCCCTATGTGTCACTGTCGTTTCACAGCGGCGAAATGTCGAATAATTCCGGCGGGCTGATCATCTGGCCGGCGAAGGCGATTCTGCTGGCCGGCTTTTTCCTGCTCGCGCTGCAGGGCATCTCGGAGATCATCAAGAAGATCGCCATCATGCGCGGCGACATGGACGATCCCACACCGTTCATATCGGTGCATGAACAGGCCGAGCTCGAAGCGAAGGCGCTCGCCGAAGAGGTGCGCTCGTGATCGAGTTCATCGCCCAGAACATGGCGCCGATCATGTTCGCCTCGCTGGTCATCTTCCTGCTGATCGGCTACCCGGTCGCATTCTCACTCGCCGCCAACGGCCTGCTGTTCTTCTTCATCGGTGTTGTGCTGTCACCCTATTCGGGCGGATCGATCAATCTCGCCTGGCCGCTGCTGCACGCGCTGCCGGATAATTTCTACGGCAGCCGGGTAATGTCGAACGACACGCTGCTGGCCATCCCGTTCTTCACTTTCATGGGCATCGTGCTCGAACGATCGGGCATGGCCGAGGACCTTCTCGACACGATCGGCCAATTGTTCGGACCGATCCGCGGTGGCCTCGCCTATGCCGTGATCTTCGTCGGCGCGCTGCTTGCCGCAACCACGGGCGTGGTGGCTGCCTCCGTCATCGCCATGGGCCTGATCTCGCTGCCGATCATGCTGCGCTACGGCTATGACCGCCGAGTGGCGTCCGGCGTCATTGCCGCGTCGGGCACGCTCGCCCAGATCATTCCGCCCTCGCTGGTGCTGATTGTTCTGGCCGACCAACTCGGTCGCTCGGTCGGCGACATGTATGCGGGTGCGCTGATCCCGGGGATGGTTCTGACCGGCCTTTACACGACGTATATCGTGATCATGTCGATCATTCGGCCGAACTCGATGCCGGCCCTGCCGCTGGAGGCCCGCACCCTCGGCCACGGTGTCCTGTCGCTGCTGGTCGCGGTGCTGGCGGCAGTCGTGGTTTCCTACGCGGCCTATCGCTATCTGGCGCCCTCGCAGGGCCAAAACGCCGACATCCTCGGCGCCACCATCGGCGTGATCCTCATCTATGTCGTGGCAATCGCCGACCAGCGCCTGAAGATCAACATGATGTCGCGGCTGGCGCAGCAGGTGATCATCGTGCTGATCCCGCCACTGGCGCTCATCTTCCTGGTGTTGGGCACCATCTTCCTCGGCATCGCCACGCCGACCGAAGGCGGCGCCATGGGCGCTGTCGGCGCGTTGATCATGGCGGCGATGAAGGGGCGGCTGTCGCTGGACGTGATCAAGCAGGCGCTGGCGTCGACGACGCGGCTATCCTCCTTCGTGCTGTTCATCCTGATCGGCGCGCGCGTGTTCTCGCTCACTTTCTACGGCGTCAACGGCCATATCTGGGTCGAACACCTCCTGACATCGCTGCCGGGCGGCGAGATCGGCTTCCTGATCGGCGTCAACATCCTCGTCTTCCTGCTCGCCTTCTTCCTCGATTTCTTCGAGCTCGCCTTCATCATCGTGCCGCTCTTGGCGCCGGCCGCCGACAAGCTCGGTATCGACCTGATCTGGTTCGGCGTGCTGCTCGGCGTCAACATGCAGACCAGCTTCATGCACCCGCCATTCGGCTTCGCGCTGTTCTACCTGCGTTCGGTCGCCGCCCGGGTGCCCTATCTCGATCGCCTCACCGGCAAAAAGATCGCGCCGGTAACCACCGGCCAGATCTATTGGGGGGCGGTGCCCTTCGTTTGCATCCAGGTGATCATGATCGGCTTGACCATCGCCTTCCCGCAAATGGTGATGCACTACAAGGGCACGGCAGCGGACCCGGGCACGATCGACTACCAGGTGCCGGAAACGCCGAGCCTGTCGCCGCTCGGCGTTCCGCCTGCGGATGGCGGCACGGCGCCGACTGCGCCTGCACCGGATCTGTCGCAGCCGCCGAATTTCGGTGAAACGCCGGCTGCCAAGCCGACAGCGCCAGCGCCCGATCTGTCGCAACCACCGAGTTTCAATTGACGCCGGAGGCTCTACAGACATGAAAGCGATGCGGCTGGAGGGCGTCGGCAGCATCGCCCTTTGGGAAGTCGACAAGCCCGTAGCCGGGTCGGACGATCTCCTGGTGCGGATCGAGGCATGCGGCGTCTGCGGCACTGACCGGCATCTTTTCCATGGCGAATTTCCCTGTGCGCCGCCGGTGACGCTCGGACATGAATTCTCCGGGATCGTCGAGGCGATTGGAACCGCCGTGTCCGGCTTTTCGGTCGGCGATCGCGTCACCGGCGACCCCAACATCGCCTGCGGGCGCTGTCCGCACTGCCACGCCGGTCGCATCAATCTCTGTCATAATCTGGTTGCCATCGGCATCCGCCGCGATGGCGGCTTCGCCGAATATGTCGTGCTGCCTCACAAGCAGGCCTTCCTCCTCCCGAACGACCTGAGGCCGACGCATGGCGCGTTCTGCGAGCCGCTTGGCTGCTGCCTGCATGGCGTGGACCTGGCGCAGGTCAGACCCGGCTCCTCGGTCGCCGTGCTGGGCGGCGGCGTGATCGGCCTGCTCACCGTGCAACTGGCGAGGCTTGCCGGCGCGACGACAATCATCCTGTCGACGCGTCAGGCCTCGCGGCGTGCCCTTGCCAAAGAATTGGGCGCGACGGCAACGGTCGATCCAATCGCTTGCGATATCATCGACACGGTCGTCGGTCCGTCGGGCCTCATGCCGGGCGGCGTCGATGTGGTGTTCGAATGTGCCGGCGTAAGCGAGACGGTCGAGCAATCGATACGGCTCGCCAGGGCCGGTGGCACGGTTGTCGTTGTTGGCGTGATGCCTCAAGGCATGAAGGCCGAATTCGAACCTTTCGACCTGTTGTTCCGGGAATTGAGGGTATTAGGCTCTTTCCTCAATCCGTTTACGCATCGCCGGGCTGCCGATCTCATCGCCTCGGGTGCGATCGAGATCGACAAGCTCATCTCCCGGCAGGTGACGCTTGAGGAGGCGGCTGCGGTGATCGCCAATCCGCCTGCGCCAGGCGAGGTCAAGGTGCTGGTGGTGCCGCGCTGATCAGCAAATAGAAGCGCTTCGGGGGCCGCCCGCCCCCGCCCCCCCGGGGGCGGACACGAGTGGGGGGGGGTGGGGGGGGGGGGGGGGGGCCGACAAAAGGGGGGTGTTTTTTTAGTGGGACG